>DOEX01000179.1 GCA_003532515.1 Anaerolineaceae bacterium
GCGCGTCCGTTATGAGTAATTTGATAAGCACCAATATGTTGGGTAATTCCGCCGACTTCACCGCCAGCGACATCTGTATTACGGATTGCGTCGAGAAGCGTGGTTTTCCCATGGTCAACGTGACCTAAAATGGTGATGACTGGAGGGCGGGGGGTGAGGTTTTTTGGATCCTCCGTCAAGATTACACGGCGCCACAAGGGCATTTCACCGACTTCCTCNNGCAGTGTCAAAATCGATCGTCTGATTGATGCTGGCCATCACGCCATTGGACATCAGGATCTTGATCACCTGGACTGCACTGGTATCCAGCAATCCTGCTAATTCCCGAACTGTTATGCTATATGGTAATTGGATATTCTTGTCTTCGTTTTTGCCCATTCATACCTCCATTTTCTATCACAGCAGCACCCTGCCGCACGACAACGGTATCCTGAGCAAATTGTCGGCTGACAATCAGGCCATCGTACGATCCTTATCGGAAGTGTCCCCCGCCTGCGAGTCTCCAACTTCTGGACTGTTATCAGGCAAATCTTCCATGTAGGCGTATAGTGCGGCCAAATCTTGCTCCGGAATCGTTATCCGTAAAGCTTTTTCCAATGATCCCTTTAATCCACGGTTCCAGCAGCTCTTTTGGTCGTGTAAGTAAGCTCCACGACCAGGGAGCTTGCCGCTCAAATCGATCCTGACGCCTTCATCGGTCTTGACCAGGCGGATAAGTTTCCGTTTGGGCAAAACCTCCCGGCAACCTACACAGGTTCGCTGAGGGATGTGTTTGGGTTTTGGTTTATTCTTTGCTGCCACCTTAGTGCTTTCTCTACAAAAGCATTTTCAATTATTTTCTAGCCCATCTTTTAGGCTTTAACCCTGCCCTTTCCTGGAATATCCAGGATCGGGCAGTGGATTTTATTTACCAATCTTCCCAACCATCTTCACCTTTGCGATGCGTGTAACGCACTACATCAGTGTTCTGATCAGGATCAAACTCTACAGTGTAACCACGGCGCTTCTTGCCCTTCTTCTTCTTGGAAGCACCCAGCTGGTTAAGCTCGTCGTCATCCTCTGTAGTTGTTTTGTCGCGTTGCATTGTGTCGAGACGGAAAAGTTCTTCAAAGCTCTTTTCCTCAGTGCTTTCGCCCGCAACCTGCACAGGTTGAACTTCTTCCAACACCGGTTCGGGTTCTTCTAAGGTTTCTTCCTCGGCAGTTTCTACTTCGCCATCAATCTCAACGGTCTCAGGGACCGCCACAACATCAGGCACTGCCACATCAAGTGTGGTTTCTTCTTTTGCAGGCTGCTCAACTTCTACGACTTCCTCAACCTCCATGGGTGGAAATTCGTAGGTGTTGACCACATCCAGAATTTCTTCGTAATTCTTAGGACTAATACCATTGAAAGCCGGTATCGCATCCGGATTGGTGCGAACAGTAAAGATCAGGTCTCCAAAAGTCTCCAGGTGATTTTCCTGAAGAATGACCAGGATGTGTTCTTTAATGCCGGGTACATCATAAATTGACATGCCGAAGGCACGTGGGTCAATGGTGTCTCTGACTGCTTTGAGTTCAGCCATGTGAGCATCGACTTCGTCTTTGCGGTCTGCTTCACCACGTCGTTCAACACGATCAACAAAACGACCGATCAGGGCACTATCATCCATGTTGAGCACCCGACCATCAGATTTCATCTGCAGGAGTTCTTCAACGCGTGCCATTGTGTCAGCTTCTTGTTGAGCCAACCCAGCCAGGCTTTTATCTTCACGTAACTTGACCAGAGCTTTAGCTGCAGCCTCAGAAACGCTCATGATGTCGATCCGCCAGCCGGTCAGCTTAGCCGCCAGGCGTGCGTTTTGACCCTCACGACCGATAGCCAGACTGAGCTGATCTTCAGGTACAACCACAGTCGCGGTCTTATGTTCGTAAATGGAAGGGTTCAGATAGACACCGGAAACCCGGGCAGGGCTGATAGCTTTGCTAATGTAAACAGCTGCATCCTGATTCCATTCAATTACATCAATTTTCTCATCATGCAATTCGCGCACAATCGCCTGGATTCGAACACCACGCTGCCCAACACAAGCGCCAACAGGGTCGATCCCCTGCTGTGTGGCAGATACGGCTACCTTAGCGCGCTGCCCGGGTTCGCGGGCAATGGAACGGATCTCAACAATGCCGTGATAGATCTCAGGCACTTCGTTTTCAAGCAAACGGCGTAGAAAATTGCGATGTCCGCGTGAGAGCTCAATCTGGAGACCTTTGGAGCTGTCTTCAACACTGACCACGTACGCACGAATTCGGTCATGGATACGGAAGCGTTCGTTAGGGATCATGTCTTTTTTCTGCATGATACCTTCAGCCTTCATATCCAACCCGATGGTTGCCTGGCGTGAATTAACCGCCTGGACGATGCCACTGGTGATTTCACCAACCTGTTTTATAAAATGCTCGTACTGACGCTGCTTTTCAGCATCGCGAATTTTCGTTTGAATCGCTTGCTTTGCTGTGCTGGCTGCGATCCGACCAAAATCTTTGGGTGTCGATTCGACTAAAACCAGATCTCCAATTTCGCAATCAGGATAGTTTTTGCGTGCGTCTTCTAACAAGACTTCAGTACGGTAATCAGTGATGCTGTCTGAAACTTCTTTCTCAGCAAACACACTGACACTACCAGTGTCGAAGTCCATGACGACCTGAACATCCTGGGCGGTAGATGCGCCAACAGCCTTACGGTAGGCTGAAACCATGGCCGATTCAAGGGCACCCAAGATTACGTCCCGTGGCAAACCTCGTTCTTCCAAGACCTCATTGAAGGCTAATGCAAATTCGCTTTTCATCGCTTTCTTTCTCCAAAATAAAACACAATCTCTTTTCTAAATAAAAAAGTGGACTACTGCCCACTTTTCGAGTTGAAAAGTATTAAACTGACTAACTTCCAAATAATAACACATTGAAGTGAGAAAATCAAGCCCGTTNNAGATTGCCGGAAGGAAGTGACACTAACTGTTGACAGCAAAATCTTATGATAGACAAGCTGGACTAAAATGCAATCCAGTCATTGGAAAGATTTGGACATTTCAGCCAATCCGTATTTTTCGTTGAGGCAACCTGTTAAAATATCTTGTTAATACCCTTCCATAAAGTAAAATAACAACATATATACTTTCAAAAGAACAATTTATGACGAGGAGGTCAGGATGACCGGAAATAAATTATGGTGGAAGAATGGGATAATTTACCAAATTTATCCACGTTCTTTCCAGGATTCCAATGGCGACGGTATCGGCGATTTGGCTGGGATCATCCAACACCTTGACTACCTGCAAGATTTGGGCGTAGATGCCATCTGGTTCTCCCCGATCAACCCCTCTCCCGATGTCGATTTTGGTTATGACGTATCCGATTACCACACCATCGACCCAAAATTCGGCAACCTGCAAGACTTTGAACGATTGCTCCAGGAAGCTCATAAGAGAGGTTTGCATATCATCATGGACCTGGTATTAAGCCATTCGTCAGACCAGCACCGCTGGTTCCAGGAATCGCGCAAATCTAAGGACAATCCCTACCAT
The DNA here is from genome assembly GCA_003532515.1 of Anaerolineaceae bacterium. Taxonomy (GTDB): domain Bacteria; phylum Chloroflexota; class Anaerolineae; order Anaerolineales; family Anaerolineaceae; genus Mesolinea. The sequence continues at coordinate 3,563 of DOEX01000179.1, forward strand.
GATTGGTACTTGTGGCGTGATCCCGCTCCTAACGGCGGCAAACCCAATAATTGGCTCTCGATTTTTGGCGGAAGTGCCTGGGAGTATGACGAGAATCTGGGACAATATTACTATCATGCGTTCGCTAAGGGTCAGCCCGATCTAAACTGGCGCAACCCTGAAGTTCGCTCCACATTGTTGGATGTTTTCCGATATTGGCTGGACAAAGGTGTGGATGGATTCAGGCTGGATGTCTTCAATAATTACTTTCAAGATGAGCTCTTTCGTGACAACCCCAGGAATGAAGGTTTTAATATCCGGAAATTATTGCGTAAATTTGATGCTTACGATCACGTCTATGACAGTAATCAACCTGAGATGATGGGCGTAGTGGAAGACATCCGCAAGATTATGGATAGCTACCCAGAACGTTACGTTGTTGGTGAAACCTACCTGGCTACTTCCGTTCAGGCTCGCACCTTCATCGGAGAGAACAGGCTTCACGCTGGTTTTGACTATGCCTTCTGCAACTCGCCATTCAACGCCCAGGCTTACGGACAGGTAATCCAGTATTGGGATGCTCTGCACGGTGAAGATGCATGGCCTAATTACTTCTTCAACAATCACGACACTTCCCGCTCTACGACCCGTTTTGCCAAAGGTGATAGCGATGCGATCCCGAAGCTGCTGCTGGCGATGCAGTTGACTGTCCGCGGAACTCCCTATCTCTATTATGGAGAAGAGATAGGTATGCGCGATATCAGCCTGACTCGCTCTCAGATTCAAGACCCTGTTGGCAAGCAATATTGGCCTTTCAATAAAGGTCGTGATGGCTGCCGCTCTCCCATGCAATGGAGCGCTAAACAAAATGCGGGTTTCACTACAGGCAAACCCTGGCTGCCTTTAAACAGGGATTTTTTGGTTCGTAATGTCGACTCCCAGGCAACTTCACCAGCGTCATTGCTCACATTTTATAAAGAGCTGATCCGGCTCAGAAAAGCCCACTCCGCATTGAATGCTGGCAGCTTGGAAATGCTTCAGGCAGATAATGAGGATTTGTTGGTTTATCAGCGCCAGATTGGCGACGAAAAGATATTGATCGTACTTAATTTTTCAAAACAAATCAACGTTTATCACTTGCCAACACACGATTTCAATAAATGGGAGTTGTTGTATGCGGGAAATGAAGCTTTAACCAGCCAGATGACAGAATGTGATCTGCATCTGCCCGGTTATGGTTTTGGCATTCTCATTTCAAGGTCAGAATAGGAGTCAATTGCTGGAAAGCACGAATTCGGCTAACTTTTCCACAGCACCCTGGGTAAGGGGAAACGAGCCGGGTTTATTCCCGGAGCGTGCCCTTCCGTTGGAACGTTACTTCCCTCCGTATGTGGAGGGCATGGTCAGTAACTGGGTTAAGAAATATGCTTCTCCCGGCTCATATATTCTCGATCCATTCGGACAGAATCCCTTCACTTCCCTTGAATTAGCCCGGGCTGGCTACCGCGTTCTTGTTTCGGCAAACAACCCGATTGCCGCTTTCACACTGAGTGTGTTGTCCAGGGCTCACGATGCCGAAATGGTCAGCCAGGCATTGCTTCAACTCAATCAAAACAGAATGCGGGATGGTTCAACCCTCGAAGAATATTTGAGCAATTTCTACCGACTGGATTGCCCTAACCCGGAGTGCCAGGCTGAATCCAAATTTGAAGTTGACACCTTTATTTGGTCTGAAGAAGGGTTGAACCCTCACCTTGCCATTGGAACTTGCCAGAATTGTGGATTTAGCGGCGAGATCGACCTGACACCCGCCGTGCAAGAAACCCTCGGCAGAACCCCCTCTTATGCATTGACCCGCTCCCAGATTTTAGAAAAAGTGGCTGGTCAGGACCCCCCGCTAAGGCGGGTAATGGAAGAGGTGATTTCTTATTACAGCCCAAGAGCACTGATTGCCTTACAGATTCTATTGAGTAAAATTGAAACCAGCAATCTCACTCAACAACAGTCCGAAGTGCTGAAAGCCATGTGGCTGACAGCTGCTGACCAGGCCAATCAGCTTTGGATCTGGCCGAAGGGTAAAAACAGACCCAGGCAATTGATTCGTCCTCCGCTATACCAGGAAGTGAACGTTTGGAAAGCCTTTTTACGTTCAGTTAGTCTCTGGACTCAACCGGCTGAAGCAGTAAAACTCCGCGAATGGCCTAAGCGCGTCCCTCCCACTGGTGGAATCAGTTTGTTTGAAGGGCGTCTGAGGGAATTAGCCGAAGTACCGGAGCCAGGCTTGATCAAATTAGTTCAAACCTCACTGCCCAGGCGTAACCAGGCTTGGTGGAATCTCTCCGGGCTTTGGAGTGGCTGGCTCTGGGGAAAAGAGGGCGTCAAGACGCTTCGTAACAGCCTTTTGAAACAGCGTTATGACTGGACCTGGCACAGCGTTGCTCTAAAAAAAGTTCTAACCCAATTGCCTGGACTGATTGGACAGGACGTGCCGGTTTTGCTCCTGACCAGCGAACTGGACACTCTCTTCTTATTTGCAAGCATGCTGGGAGCTCAAAATGCTGGATTGCAGCTGCATTCTGCAGCAATTGACGGTGAGAATGAAACGCTCCAATGCGTCTGGCGTCTGCCGACCACAGCTCAACCCTCATTTTTTATAGACAGCCCTCAAGTGGGTATCAAGAATAGCGGAAGGCAAATTTTGGGTCAACTTGGTGAGCCAACTCATTGGTTAAGGTTGTTGACATATTCTGTTGCCGACCAGTTAACACGGGGAAACCTGGTCAACCGACCCGGAACAAATGAGATGCTGAATGACCTTGAGAGTGAATACGCGGCAGCCTTGAATGATCCCGCAATTTTTCAGCGGTTCAATCCAGGAACGACACCAGAAGCAGGATTGTATTGGCTGTCCAAGCCACCTTATGAAACGGTTTGCATGTCAGATATTGCCGAACAGGTTGTGCTCGTTGAATTGCAAACCAAATCCTCGCTTACTTTCGACCAGCTTTGCTCAGCACTCTATGCACGGTTGAGTGGCATGCTGACACCTCCGGATGACTTAGTCCAGGCTCTAATAGAATCCTATGCCCAAGAAGAGAAATTGGAAACCGGCACACTGTTGCGTATAAAAGCCCGGGAAAGTGCTGCAGCCCGAACCGAAGATCTAAGGCAGATTAAATTGCTTTTGGAACAAATGGCTGATACGCTCAATTATCGCCATGAGAGCCGCCCTGAACGGATCCTTTGGGTAGATCAGACTGGAACCCCCCTGTACAGCTTTTTCCCTATAGCCACTGCCCAGATTTCAAGAATTCTGACTGCGAACCAGGATTTGCCAGGTCAGAAATTTATCGTCCTTCCTGGAGGACGCTCAAACCTAATTGCCTTCAAACTCAAGCGGGACCCCAACCTTCGTTTGCTCAATAGCGATCAATGGCAGTTGGTCAAATTCCGCCAATTACGTAACCTTGCTGGCAACCCGCTTTTGAACCGGGAACTGTTCGTTTCACAAATTAGCGGCGACCCGCCTGAATTTCACACCTCTCAGCTGGCACTATTCTAAAAATACCAAGCATTGTCTTGCTGAAGGGAATGAAGGATCTTCTCAGATATAAGTCAGAAAAGACCCACCCCCTCAATCCCCCGCCTATCGCTTCGCTGGAGGGGGTAAAACAGTGATCCAAATTAATTGTTTCCGGTGACATTGTTTGTCATTCGACATACCATTTGTCATCCTAAGCGCAGTAATTGTCATCCTAAGCATAGCAAAGGATCTTATCAATTAACTGCAAAGATTCTTCACTTCGTTCAGAATAACAGATTTTCCTGCATGTTCCCGAAAATCTTACGTCCGATCATATCTGACCGCTTGTTGCTTCGTCCGACAGACACAAACAAAATCTATAAGATGTAACTTACCCCCGTTCGCTTTGCTCCCGGACCCTATCCAACGAGAGGGTTTACTCCGATTTACGGCTCATCAGGCGGTGCTGTGGGTTCCACCGTTGGCTCCGGGGGCGGAGTTGGCGTGGCAGTCGGCGCGGGAGGTATGGTGGGTGTGGCAGTGGGTGTCATGGTTGCAGTTGGAGTCATGGTAGGCGTGGGAGTTGGGATATCCAACCGCAAGACCCATTTCTTCTGCACTTCCGTATTTATCGTGCTGTGCATTGTGACCCTCAGCGTAATCAAGTCCGCATCAATATCCGTTAAATCCCAGCTTAATATTTCCGCAGCTGATGTGATTGGATAGGTTATCCAATCCGGTGTCAATGGATGCCATTCCGTTGGGTCTGGTCCTTCACCCCAATGAATCTTAAATTGCTTAAAGTTGGCAGTCGCGTCGACCACGCCGGCGATCACAAAGGGGTTTTCATGGATGACAGTGTTATCACTAACACCAATCAAAGAAATGATCGGGCGAGGGTCATCCAAACGACACTCCCTTTCGGGTTTAATCACAATCGGGTCAGGGAATCCATTGTTTTTTGCCCAATCCCGTCCAGGTTGAGTTCCAAGCCAATCAATTGCTGACTTGTCCTCCACATTGATCGTCAGAGCTTCTTTTGTAAACTCTGCGCAAGCCGGCGAAGCTTGCAGGTTCGTCCAGGAATCGATAGAGGTCTTTAGCCAAAGGTCCTGGTCTTTTGGTAATGGTGGCTGATCGGAGGCAAAGAATTCCGTCTTATAGGTGGGGCAATATTCACCTGGCTGCGCACCAGATACCGTACAAATCGTGTAATCGACAACATCAGACGGTCGCGCGAACGGTGTGGCGCTACCGCCTTTGTAACGGTTGATACCAGCCTTCATGATCTCAGCCCAGATTGGGGCCGCCCCTTCAACACCGGTAGTGTTGATCATGGGTGTGTAATCTGCATTCCCGACCCAAACTCCCACAACCAGGTCAGGGGTGTAACCCATTGTCCAGTTATCACGGAAATCATTGGTGGTGCCGGTTTTGGCAGCCGCCGGGAAGGGCAGATTCAAGATCGAGTTGTAACCAAACATTGGAGCGCGTGCCGCTGAATCAGAAAGGATTGAAGAGATCAGATAAGCATGAGCACTGCGAACAACCTGGTCGCCAGCGGGCGGTTGGTATTCAAAAAGCACATTACCCTGGTGGTCCACGACCTTGGTGATAGCCACTGGAGAAATTTTGCGCCCTTCATTGGCAAGCACCTGGAAAGCACCGGTCATTTCAAGTAAGCTGACCTCACCTCCACCAAGAGTGAGAGCAAGACCATAATCTGATCGATTCAAAGAAGTGATACCCAGCCTGCGGGCGAAGTTGATGAATCCATCTTGTTCGGCTGTATTTGGGTCATCATAAACACCCACATATTCCAGTGCTTTGACAGCAGGGATATTGTAAGAATTAGCCAGGGCATCTCGGACCAAAACCGGACCATGGAAGCGTCCATCGTAGTTCACTGGCTCATAATCAGGGCTGGTGTCAAACGGGTCTGTGGAAGGTCTGAACTTGGTCGGCACATCCCAGATAAGCGTCGACGGTGTCCAGTCCTTCTCGAATGCTGCAAGGTAAGTGAGCGGTTTGATGGACGAGCCAGGTTGGCGCGTCTGGGTGAGCGCCATATTGACCTGTCCGCTGATGGCAGCATTGTTAAAATCAGCCGACCCAACCATGGACAAAATTTCTCCGTTAGTTGGATTCATGACCACAACTGCCCCATTGGTGGCGTTCTTTCCTGTCATTTGTGCCAGCTGATTCGTGACTGCTTGCTCTGCCTCACGCTGCATATCCGGGTCCAAGGTGGTATAGACAGTGAAACCAGAACGGTAAATAGTTTGAGCATCAAATTGGGATTCGAGCAGCGATTGAATAAACACGACCCAATGAGGGAATTGCATGTTCAAATCTTGTTTGGTGAATTGGTAAGCTTCCAAAGCATCCGATGCTTCAATGGTCTGGATGGCATCCAAACAAACCGGTTCCAGGTTTTCACCGATATGAATACAACCGGTCTCATTACTGAGTTCGTACATTAACACCAGCACCGTCTTAAAACGGTTAATCGTCGCCTCGCGATTGTTATAGATATCATAGACAGCCGGTGTCTGGGGAATTCCAGCCAGAAACGCTGCTTGCCAAAGGTTCAAATCGGCTGCCGTGTTATTGAAATAGGTGGAGGCAGCGGCTTCGATTCCGTAAGAAAGATTGCCATAGAAAATTTCGTTAAGATAAAGTTCAAGCACCTGCTCTTTAGTGTAGCGGCGCGTAATTTCTGCTGCAAGAATGATCTCGCGTGCTTTTCTCTCATAAGACTGCTCAAATCGCTCATCGGTTAATAACAACAGACGGGCAAGCTGTTGCGTGATCGTAGAAGCGCCCGAAACGATTTCTCCCGACGTGTAGTTGGCGTATAAGGCGCGAGCCAGAGCCAGGACATCGAAGCCAGGATGGTTGTAATATTCCTTATCTTCCGTGGCAATGGTGGCAGCAATCAGGTAAGGAGATATCCGCTCCAGGGGCACGTAGGTGCGTTTACCCGCGTTGGGATCCACAATTTCGTACAGAATGTTTCCGTTTCTGTCAAGAATATAGGTCGTTTCAAACTGGGAAGCCCGGTTTTGCAGCTCATCTACTGAAGGGAGGGTACTGGCGATGTCCAGATATTGTGAAATGGCAAAGATACCACCAGCCAGGAGTAACAGAAGTAGAACAACAAGCACGATTAACACGCCCCGGCTAAGGCAGCCTTTTTTCTTTTTAGTTTTTCTTGGTGGCACAGCAGCTTGCCCGCTCACCGGTGTGGGTTGGGTTTTTCCACTAACGGGTTTAGCAGCCGGTTTGATTGAGGGGGAAGCCATTGTCTTTGGCTTTGTGACAATAACCGGTTGGGTCTCGTGTGGCACTTCTGTACCACCCGGTGTAAAGGCAACCGCATTGAGCGCAGTAGCTTGCGGGTCTATTTCTTCAACAGTCTCAGGCAGAATTGCCTCTGGCAAAGGTTGATTGGCAGGGGTCTCAGGCGGAATGGTCTCAACAAAATCCAAATCCCTTGCTGCTTCCTGAATAACTGGTTTTGGAAGATGGGTTTTCTCCTCTGCAGGCATTTCAATTGCCCAATGACCGGTCTTGAATTCATCGCCCGGATTGGAGTAATTGTTTTGTCCATTCAGTTCTTCAATGCTTAGTGGTGTCTCCCCGTAGTTTTCCAATTCCTTGAACTGGAGGCCATTGTCATGACTTGCTTGGGTAGCAGACTGATTAACTATATTCTCTGACTGGGTCTCAGGTTCAAAATTAGGTTGATCGTTAACAGACTCTTCGCCCGTCAATGACGATGGCTGAGTTGAATTTTCAAATTGGGATGGTTGATTGGTTTCCATATCACCTTCTCTTCCTTACTTGCTTTCGATTTTAACATAAAGGAACCAAGCCGAATTTTCCTTTAACGGGAGCTGGGAAAATACCTCGGTCAATGTAAACCTTTTTGCAGGCAAAATGACCTGGCGCTGAAGCAAACCAACTTTCCACTCAGCTTAGAATATAATAGAGGAGTGAACATCGGTCCTTTTTTCAGTAGTGACGCTATTGGTCTTACCTTTGCTGCAGATCAGCAATTCCTTGAAACTCCGGGTACGCTTGATGCTG
>DOEX01000003.1 GCA_003532515.1 Anaerolineaceae bacterium
CTTTTTGCTCAACCAGGTTGGTGGCCAGCTCTTCGGGGTTTCCAATAGTGGCTGAGGTCAAAATAAACTGCGGGTAAGCATTGTAAAAGGAACAAATTCGCTTCAATCTGCGCATCAGATTCGCAAAATGAGAGCCAAATACACCACGGTATATGTGCATCTCGTCAATGACGACAAAACGAAGCTTCGCAAAGAAGCGCGCCCAGTTGGTATGATGCGGAAGAATGCCTTGGTGCAGCATATCCGGGTTTGTCATTAATATTGTGGTAGTTTTGCGTATAGCCGTACGTTGATTTGTGGGTGTATCGCCATCATAAATTGCTGGCTTGATGCTGTCGGCTGGTAAATGTTTTACATAACTGGCAAAGTTATTATATTGGTCGTTGCTTAGAGCCTTGGTAGGAAACAAAAGCAGGGCGGTCGCTCCTGGCTGGTTTATCTGCTGATTCATAATCGGAATGCTGTAACAAAGGCTTTTTCCGCTTGAAGTCCCTGTAGAAATAACAATATTTTCGCCTGATTCCAGATGACTGATGGCTTCTGCCTGGTGAGAATAGAGAGCTGTGATGCCCCTCTGTTTCAACACTTGTTGGAGGGCAGGGGGAATCGAGGGAGGAAATGGTTCTAACACAGCCTCACGGGCTGGCGTTAACTGCTGGAAGGCAATATTTTCAGCAAATTCTGCTTCTTCCAGCCAACTCTCAAGTGTTCCAGTGATGTCCATATAGAAAAGTATTGATTTATTTAGTTTTCTTTAATGCAGATCGAACCATCATGTCCATGATGGGGTAAATCCAGTTTCCTAGCCTCGTGCCGGCAAAGTACATTAACTTGGCTTCAAACCCTGGCACGATAGCATATTTCCCGCGGGCAGCATCCTTCAAGGTTTGCTGGGCAACCAAATCGGGACTGATCGGTTTGGCAGTACCAGAGATTGCTTTGGTTTCTTTGGGTTTGTATTGGTCTTCCCATGCCAGTTGAGGTGTGTCAGTGTCAGGTGGATAGAGGACAGAGACGCGGATACCTTTTGGTTTGACCTCTGAGCGCAGGGCGTCACTGAAGCCTTTTACGGCAAACTTGGCACCGCAATAGGCGGTGTAACCAAAAGTACCAATCACTCCGGCGATTGAGGAGACATTGATGATGTGACCCGTGCCCCGTTTGAGCATACCGGGCAGGAGCAGTCTGACCATATTGACCGTTCCGAAATAATCGATGTCCATGGTCCAGCGGAAGACGTGAGCCGGTAATTCCTGTACATAGCCTGGACGGGCGACCCCCGCACAATTGATCAGAATATCCGGTATTTCATGATTGCGCATGTATTTATTGTACAAAAGCGCCAGGGTTTTTTCGTCGGTCACATCGACCGGAACGATCTTCACCTTTGCCTTTGGGTACTTTTCCAGGATGGCAGTCTTGGCAATTTTCAAGTTTTCATAATCTCTTGCCAGCAGGATCACTTTTGCATCCATTGCCACGAGAGCATTAGCTAGAGAAAATCCGATCCCGCTTGAACCGCCAGTGATCAGGACAGACTTGCCTTGGTAATAGTTTGATTTCATTAGTGGCTTCCGCAACTTGAGCAGTTACCTGAAGCACAGGAACCGCACTGGTTTTGACCACCAAGGCCTGAACCCGCACTGAAAGCGTTTACGACTGATAGCAGGCGTTTGACTTCAGAAGATCCACAGGATTGGCAATCTGTTTGGGCGTCAGCCTGGGAAAAAGAGCGCATTAACTCAAATTTCTTGCCGCATTCAAGGCAGCGATATTCGTATATGGGCATGATACCTTCTAATCTGAACTATATTGCTTTCGGATACAAGGAATCAAGTATTCTTCGAAAGCACGGGTTTGATCGTAGTCTGGCTGCCAACCCCAGTCGTGTCGGGCAGCAGAGTCATCAGTATCGGCTGGCCAGGTGTCGACAATCCCCTGACGCTTATTATCGGGAGCGAAGTTGATTTTCGCGTCAGGAAAAGCTGCTAATGTAATTTCATAGATTTCCTTGGCGGTTGGGTTGAAGCTGGTTACGTTATAGACTTCTTTGGTTAGTCTCGCGCGGTCTGCATTTTCGAGCATGATCAACGATTTGATTGCATCGGGCATTACCATGAAGGGAAGAACGGCATCAGGACGAACAAAACAGTTATATTCGACACCTTTGGCGGCAGCATGCAGCATCTCTGGTCCGTAATCACTGGTGCCGCCGGTAGGGATGGTTTGAGCACTAATGAGCCCAGGGAAGCGAAGGCAGCGAAAATCGACCGAAATATCCGGGTTGTAATCAACCGCCAGCTGTCGGTAATATCTGCTGTAGTAGCGTCCCAGGTTTTCGCAGTACAGCTTGTTGCAACCATACATTGTGGTTGGCTCAGTGTATTGATCTTCGCGCACCTTGCCAGCTCTCATCTTGCATTCAAGCGAAGGCAAGCCATAGGCAGCAATGGAGCTTGGATAGATGAATTTCACCGGTTCGCCTTGCCATTTGGATTGCTCAACCGCCAGGCGAAGCAAATTCAGCGTTCCTTCTACATTGATTTTATGGGCTGTCTCGGGGTTATACTCCGCCTTGGTGGATAAAATGGAGGCGAGATGGTAAATTGTCCTTATTTTATGCTCAACAACCAGCCTTCCTAATAACAATTGGTCAAGGATATCTCCAACCATGTGATACGCAACCTTGGATCGCAATTCTTTATCTAATGGGTTGAGGTCGATGGCGACGATGGCGAAATTGTTATCGGAAAGATAGTTAATCAGTCCATGACCGATCTCTCCATTTGCACCAGTGATCAAAACAACATCTTCTCGCATATTCTCTCCTTAGGAAAGCTCTTCTTTGATTGGAAAGCAAACATATTCACGGCGTATATCCTTGAACGTCGCGGGTGAGACTCTGAGGACAACAACCGTCATATCATCACGCGGTCTGCCACTATCGTAAGCGATAGCTTGTTGTAACAAATTATCTGCGACATCCTGAACGCTGGATTCATCGTTATCTTCATCATAAATCGAGCCCAGGGCAGTACGTAGATCAATCTTGTTATCATTACAAACACCCGCATTCTGGACGCCTTCAGAAATGAGAATAAAGGTCTGCCCCAATTGAAATTCAAATTGGTATACAACAGGGTCATAGCGGTGGGATTCTGCATCTTCTTCCAAAGGAAGAAACCGACTTTCGCCATTTTCATAGATCAGAACGGGAATTGGGTTATTCTTGGTGATAACGATAGTACTTGACTGTAGGTCACAGGATATGATTGAAATATTTACTTCGGCAATATCGCGATGCTCATCGCGGATGCGTTGAAGCACAACACGTGCAGAAGCTCCATCAGGTACACCTTCAGCAATCAGGTTCAAAACTGCGTGCACAGCTTTGATGGTTACGCCTTTTGAACGACTTCCACTTAATTTGCCTTCAGCCATGACGATTGAGATGCCACCATTTGGGCGTTCAATGATTTCAACTTTGTTGCCTTCCTCATTGGAGGAATAACGATCAATTTTTGCAATAGCAGCTTGAATTTCCATGCTTACCATTCTAAACCAAAATTCTTAAGCTCAAAGAAATTTTAGGTGTTACGGTAAAATACTCAGCATGGAATCCAAAATTTACAAATTTCACCTGAAACAATTTCCTCTAATCCTGATTAGCTTATTCCTTCTTTTTGGTTGTATTAGCGTGCCGCAAAATATGACAACCTCACAACCAGGATCCTGTGGTAACAAGTCAGACCTGCTTGCAATCAACCAGTTGCAAGGATCTGGTCATCGTTCACCTTACGATGGACAAGAAGTTCGTTGCGTTCCGGGTATCGTGACCGCAATCGATGGTAATGGCTTTTACATGCAGTCTGAAATCCCGGATGAAGACGCGAACACTTCTGAAGGCATTTATGTCGACTTGCTTGCTTTTGCCTCCGTAAAGGTTGGCGATGAAATCTTGGTTGCTAGTGGTGAGATCAGAGAATATAACCCTGCTGGATTGGGTGAAAATTCATTAACACGAACCAGCATACGTACCAGTGAATTGGAAGTGTTAAGCAATGGTAATAAATTGCCAGCTCCAGTATTAATAGGAGAAGGTGGCAGAGACATTCCCGATCGAATTATCGAAAATGACGTTGAAGGATATGTTGGCAGGAATGCGGCTCTGTTCGATCCGGAGGAAGATGGGATGGATTTCTACGAGAGCCTAGAAAGTATGCGGGTACAGGTCAACAATGCCTTGGCAGTCAGTTCGATCAATTCCTGTAATGAAGTGACGGTCGTCGCAGATGGGGGAAAGAATACCAGCGGATTAAGCCCTATTGGCGTGCTACTACTTGCCGAAGATGATGCTAATCCGGAACGGATTATGTTGGATGATAAGTTTATTCGCATGCCAGATATCTTGGTTGGTGATGTCTTCACTCAACCCATCGTAGGTATCATCGATTATGATTTCGGCAATTTTAGGATCCAGCCTACCGAGAAACTTGTTTTCCAAAGCAAGGGATTGGTCCAACAAATCACTGATGTGGAACCGCTGGAGTTGAAATCTACCCAATTATCAGTGGCAAATCTTAATTTACTCAACCTCAGCCATCTTGAATCGCCGCAAAGAATTGAGTCTTTTGCCTACATGATTGTCGAAAAATTAGGCTCGCCAGATATTCTCGTTCTGCAGGAAGTCATGGATGACGACGGACGACTGAGTTCTAATATAGTAAGTGCGAATAAGAATTTGGAGACTTTTGCTGGTGAGATCAAGCGTAGGGGTGGTCCACTCTACCACTGGTTTTCTATCGATCCAGAAAGGAATGCTGACGGAGGCGTCGAGGGTGGCAATATCAGGGTCGTGATCATGTTTCGAATGGACCGGGGTATGAAATTTCTCTCTGCGTCGCCTGGCGAAGCTGGGCAGGAAGTTGGTCTGACCGGTCAAGGGGCTAACGTGTCCCTCACGCAAAATCCAGGTTTGATATGGCCGAACAACTCCGCCTTCCGACAAAGCCGTAAACCGATCGTAGCACAATTCCAGTTTCTTGAGCAAAATTTCTTCGTGATCGGTGCTCATTTCAATTCCAAAGGTCCGGATGGTCCACTTTATGGAGACCGTCAACCACCAAACCTTGACAGTGAAAAACAGCGGATTGCCCAGGCAAAGGCTGTGAACGGTTTCGTTAAAGACATACTTGAGATCGACCCGCAAGCCAAAATTCTGGTGGCAGGCGATCTGAACGATTTTCCATGGAGCGTATCGATTCAGACACTGACTGGTGAGCAATTGACGAACTTGTTTGATACCATCGACCGAACGCTTTGGTTTACTTACATCCATGAAGGCAACGCGCAGGTGATGGACCAAATGCTGCTTTCTGAAGCATTTATGCAGAATCTTGTTGGTTTCAAACCTCTCAATCTCAACTCGGTATTACCGGCTGATCAACAGCTCAGCGATCACGACCCAATCATCGCCATTCTGGATTTTGCCTATTATGAATAAAACAATATTCCCGAAGTTACTGACAGCATGCATTTTAATATTATTTCTCAATGCGTGTAGCCATAATAGGTCTAGCAATATACTATCTACCAAGACATTAACAACTATCCCATCAACAGTCACCGATGTAAGCACTTTGCTGGTTGAATATGATCTCATGGAGATTCCTCTACCTGGTGAATTAGACTCAGCAAATATGGAATATTCAGGACTTTCCTGGTATGGCAAGTATTTGATCTTACTTCCTCAATTTCCAAACAGAATAAGCCATGACGATGAAGGATTTCTTTACGCGATCAATAAGGACAACCTGATGGCTTTTCTCGATAATCCGACTACTGAGGTACTTGTTGACCCAATACCATTCGATGACGCAGGTCTCTCCAAGCAATTAGTCGGCTTTGAAGGATTTGAGGCTATTGTTTTCATTGAAGATTCTGTTTATTTGACAATTGAAACACGTGGCGGCAACCCGATGAAGGCTTTCATTGTGAAGGGGGTTGTTGCATCAGATGAAAATTCAATCACAGCAATTCGGCTGGATCCATCCAGCCTGGTTGAGCTGACCGTACAAAACAATAACAGTAATGCCAGTTACGAGGCTTTGACCAGCGATGGGAAATTTATCTACGCTTTTTTTGAACGAAACGGAGAAGCTCAGAACAATCACCCTATTGCAATCAGGTTGGATTCGGATCTCAAGAACTGGAAAGAAATTCCATTAGATTTCATAAACTATCGCTTGACTGATGCCACTTTGATGGACGAGGATGGTAGTTTCTGGATGATCAATTATTTCTTCCCAGGAGATACTCACCTGGCGGTTAGTGAGGATCCAATTTCAATTAAGTTTGGTTTAACCGAGAGCCATCGAGAAAACGATCCGGTTGAACGCTTAGTGAAGTTCAATATAACTCAGGAAGACATCGTTTTAACAGATGATCCTCCTTTGTACCTGCAACTTTTAGAAAACGACGAAGCCCGAAACTGGGAAGGGCTGGCTGCATGGGACCAAACCGGATTTTTGTTGATTACGGATAAATTTCCAGATTCAATTCTTGGTTACCTCAAGATAAAGTAAAATAAAACCCGGAATCGGTTTGGTAAAGCAAAAATACTGAAAAAAAATAATAGAAAACTGGTATTATTGTTTATAATGAATTTTTGGATGGTCAATGTAAAAAAGAAG
>DOEX01000102.1 GCA_003532515.1 Anaerolineaceae bacterium
GAGGATAACCGGGCAACCCCTGTTCCGTCGAAATCAGGACTGATCTCAACTGTCTCCAAAGCGAACGGATATTTCCTGATCCCCCGCGACCAGGAAGGGCTTGCTTCAGGCGAAAAAATCAACGTGATTCGATTGTGAGGTCCTATGGCGTTTAAGTACTTGAGCAATATTCCTCTTGCAGACGCGCGAAGTCTGTTTCTTGAAGCCTTGATTTCTGCAGGTTTACGCTCAGAAACAGAAAATATCAAAACTGTTGATGCAAACCACCGCATCGCAGCAAAGGCAGTTTATGCACAACTAAGCGCTCCGCACTACAATTCCTGCGCCATGGACGGAATCGCCCTGAATGCCAGCCTGAGCTATGGCGCCACTGATACACGTCCCATAACACTTCAAGAAGGTCAATTTCGTTGGGTAAATACCGGCGACCCATTACCGGCGGAATGTGATGCAGTGGTCATGGTTGAAGATGTGATCGAAGTCGACAATGGTGCAATTCAGCTGTTCGCGGCAGCGGTTCCCTGGCAGCACATTCGCCAAATTGGAGAAGACATAGCACAAGGGGACATGATCATTCCCAGCTACACCGAAATTACTCCCGCAATCCAGGGTGCCATGCTGGCAGCTGGTGTTTTGGACATCGAGGTGATCAAGAAACCAGTTGTGGCTGTGATCCCAACTGGTAACGAGCTAGTTTCGCCGCAAGCTGACCCCCAGGAAGGGAACATCATCGAGTTTAACTCCACAATCATCAAAGGCATGCTCCAGGATTGGGGCTGTGAAGCAGTGGTTTACCCAATTGTCCGCGATGAACCTGACCTGATAACAGAAGCTGTGCGCAACGCCTCTGAAAATTGCGATTTTGTATTACTCAATGCAGGCTCTTCAGCTGGAAAAAAAGATTATTCAGTCGATGCGATCGGTGAAATTGGTGAGGTGGTTTTGCACGGCGTCGCCATTCGACCCGGTAAACCAGTTGTTCTCGGATTTGCCAGTAAGGACCGAAAAGTGGTACCTTTGGTTGGTTTACCCGGTTACCCGGTCTCGGCTATTTTGGTGATGGAAGAATTAATTCGACCGGCCATGAATCTTCTAATAAAGAGAGACGACCAAGCAAAACCTTTGGTAGAAGCAACCGTTTCAAGGCGTCTAACCTCATCCTTAAAGTACCTTGAGTTTATTCGTGCCAGGGTAGGAAATGTCAACGGTAAATTAGTAGCAGTCCCACTCAACCGTGGTGCTGGTGTGGTGAGTTCATTTGTGAAAGCTGATGGCATTATTGAGGTGCCTCAAAATACAGAAGGCTACGAAGCCGGTGAAAAAGTGCCAGTAAGTTTAGTGAGAAAAATGAAAGATATTGACAAAACCTTGGTGATCACAGGCAGCCACGATCCATTGATCGATGAGTTGATCGACCTGATGAAGATGAAATGGCTCGACAGCCAGGTGGTGTCCTCACACGTTGGTAGTCTGGGTGGTTTGATGGCGCTCAAACGTGGTGAATCTCACCTGGGCGGCACCCACTTGCTCGATGAAGAGACCGGCGAGTATAACAAGAGTTACGTCCGGCGTTACTTCCCCGAGGGTGGTGTCAAGCTGATAAACTGTGTATATCGCAGCCAGGGCTTGATGGTTGCCAATGGTAATCCCCTTAATATTGCATCAATATCAGACCTGGAGAGAGTGAATTACGTCAACCGACAGAAAGGATCCGGAACGAGGATTTTGCTGGATTACCTGCTGAAGCAAAACAATCTCGAATCAGCGCAGATCAAGGGCTATGAACGAGAAGAGATCACACATACAGCTGTTGCTGCAGCAGTCGCAAGCGGAACTGCAGACGCTGGCATGGGCATATTGGCGGCAGCAAAGATCTATGACCTGGGCTTTATTCCCTTGGTCCATGAGCAATATGACTTGCTGGTTGCTGAGAAGACCCTTGCACATCCAGAATTTAAACGTCTTTTAGCAGTGATGCAAAGCGATGAGTTTTCTCAGCGGCTTGAAAAGTTGGGTGGATATCAGTTAAATAACCCTGGAGAGGTAAACTTATGAAAATGACCCACTTGGACGAAAATGGTCGTGCAATAATGGTAGATATCAGCCAAAAATTCTCCACTGAACGTGTAGCCGTCGCCTCAGGCACAGTCAAAATGCAGGCTGAGACGCTGGAGTTAATTCGCTCAGGAGAAGTAAAAAAAGGTGATGTACTGGCAGTGGCTCGCGTTGCGGGTATCATGGCCGCCAAGAAAACAGCAGAGCTAATCCCGCTTTGTCATCCCCTGCCGCTTACTTCTGCAAAGGTCGAATTTGAGTTCGTTGACGAAACTATGCTGAAAATTATCGCTGAAACGAAAACCACCTATACTACTGGCGTCGAAATGGAAGCGTTGACTGCTGTGAGTGTAGCCGCGCTTACAATCTACGACATGTGCAAGGCAGTAGACCGTGGCATGGTGATTGGTGAAATCAAGCTTGAAAAAAAGAGCGGGGGTCAATCTGGGGAATTCAACCGGGAGGAATACACCTTTTGAAAGATTCATTTGGAAGGCAGATTGACTATCTGCGTCTTTCTTTAACAGAGCGCTGTACTTTGCGTTGTACCTATTGCCGCGTTGACGAGGGTTTATGCCCTAAGAGCGAGGAATTGAGCGCAGAAGATTTGATCCTGCTCGCCGAAGTCTGCGTTGAACTGGGCATTGAACGTATCCGCCTAACTGGTGGCGAGCCATTGCTGCGTAAAGATTTGCTGCAGATTATCAGGGGCATTGCAGCCTTGCCTGGCTTGAAGGATCTATCGATGACCACCAATGCGCAGATGCTGGCAGAGATGGCAGGTAACCTAAAAGAAGCTGGGTTGAAGCGTTTGAATATCAGTATGGATACATTCAAACCAGACCTTTTTAAAGAACTAACAGGCGGCAGTTTACAGAAAGTATTGGATGGCATCCAGGCGGCGATTGCAGCCGGGTTTGACCCAATCAAGGTTAACGTCGTGCTCATGCGGGGTGTGAATGATGGCGAAGTGGACGATTTTATTGCTCTGACTGCTAAACACAAAATTGATGTGCGTTTCATTGAATATATGCCCATCGGTTCAGGCAATGGCAGCGACAAGTTGCGGTTGAACAACCAGGAACTGATCGCAGCCAGACCCTGGCTAAAACCGCTTCCGCCCAGGTTGCATGGTCAGCCTTCGTCGGATTACACTTTCGATGGTGCTTTAGGGCGGGTGGGTTTTATCAGCCCGATTTCCCACGCCTTTTGCAGTGATTGCAACCGAATCCGCATCATGAGTGACGGCTCGTTGCGGACCTGCCTTGGCAGAGATGATGAGATCTCCTTACGCGAGGCATTGACAAATGGGAAGGATGCCCTAAAGCAGGTGATTCATCAGGCGATTTTGGATAAACCAAGATGTCACCTCTTTAACCAGGAAGTTTTAGAACAACGCAACATGAGCAGGATCGGAGGCTAGATGGGTAAGGTAATTTCTGTTAATATCAGCGAAAGAAAAGGCACTATTAAACATCCTGTTGAGCAAATAGAATTGAAAATTAATCATGGGATTGTTAATGATGCTCATGCGGGTGATTGGCATCGTCAGGTCAGCCTGTTGGATTTGAGTAGCTTTGACAAGATGCACAACCGGGCTTCTGTCGAGTTAAAACCAGGCATATTTGCTGAAAACATCACCACCGAAGGTGTCGATCTGTGGCATCTGCCGATAGGCACCCGCCTGGAAATCGGTGAGACTTTACTAGAGATCACCCAAATAGGTAAAGAGTGCCACAGGCACTGCCAGGTTTTTCAGCAGGTTGGCGATTGCGTCATGCCTCGGGAGGGCATTTTTGTGAAAGTAATCAAAGAAGGCACAGTGAGGGCGGGGCAAGACATAAAAATTATTCCTATAGTGCGCGTAGCCATATTAACTGTCAGCGATAAAGGCTCGACTGGGGAAAGGGCGGATCTGTCAGGTCCGGCACTGGCAGAAGCACTTCAGGGCAAGGCTATTGTGATGATGCAGGAGATTGTTCCGGATGATTTTGAGCAGATCAAGGATAAACTGATTGAGTATGCCGAGCAAGGATTGGACCTGGTCTTTACAACAGGCGGAACGGGTTTTGCGCCCAGGGATAACACACCCGAAGCTACCATGGCAGTGGTTGAACGCCCAACTCCTGGAATCGTTGAGGCAATTCGCGCACAAAGCATGAAGTTCACGCCCTTTGCTATGCTGTCCCGGGCAAGCGCCGGCATTCGTGGCAAGACACTGATCATCAACTTTCCCGGCAGTCCTAAAGCAGCAGTGGAATGTTTGGAAGTCTTCTTACCCGTGATGAATCACGCCGTGGAGACACTTCGTGGGGATGCTTGCGAATGCGCCCGACCCTAAGCAAGATAGGATTTCGAAAAGGCAATTGGTTTCGTAGGTTGAAAAAAGACCGCTTGGGAAATTGAAATGTGGTAGCCTGGCATGGTCTATTGCAAAGCTGCATGACATCACTCTGACAAAAATGGTAGACGAAAAAACGGGTTTTAGATCCTGATTTATCCCACGGTTTGGGAACAGTCCTTACCTGACTGTATTCGTTGCAAAGAGTGTAGGGTTTTTTAGATAGCATTCTTAGGTGTCTGACAAGTTCCAGTGATTGGAAATTGACAATTTGCTTGGTTTGCTTGACATAGTCAATAATTGAGTATAATCGTGTAAATTCCTGAAAAAGGAAAAACTATGTGAGGTAATATGAAATCTAATAATCCAAGAAACATCCTTATCCTGACCGTTATTTCCATTCTTTTACTTTCTGCTGTTGGTTGTGCCCAGGAACCAGTGAACAAAGTGATCCGCATGTCCACGACCACTTCTGTAAATGACTCTGGTCTTATGGCTTACTTGCAGCCTGAGTTCGAAAAAGCGACTGGTTACACGCTCGAAATTACTTCTGCTGGAACCGGAGCGGCTATCGAAAAAGGTCGTATGGGCGATGCTGATATATTGCTCGTCCACTCAAAATCAGCTGAAGAAGAATTCATCGCTGAAGGTTTCGAAGAGGTACGCGTTCCTTTTATGTACAACTTCTTTGTCATCGTTGGACCTGCTGACGATCCTGCTGGTGTTGCCGGCTCCGCGACAGCTGCTGAAGCTTTCCAGAAAATCGCTGACACTGGCTCACTCTTCATCTCTCGTGGTGATGACAGCGGAACCAACAATAAGGAAAACGCAATCTGGAAGTCGATCGAGCGCGATCCGGCTGGACAAACTTGGTACGAAAGTGTCGGACAGGGAATGGGACAGACCCTGACTATCGCTAACGAAAAACAAGCTTACACACTCTCTGACAAAGCCACCTTCCTGGCACATGATAACTCCCTGGTAATGCACCTGGAAGAAACCGATGACATGAAGAATACCTATTCGATGATCATCGTTTCCGCTAAGCGTTTTGCCGAATCCAATGTTGAAGGCGCCCAGGCTTTTGTTGACTGGATCAAGACAGAACAAGCCCGGAAAATGATTGCAGAATACGGTGTTGCCGAATATGGTGAGCCTCTCTTCTTCAATCTCGACTAAGCCTTTATAATAACCGTCGGAAGGGCAGAAATGCCCTTCCGGAGACGATTTTTTTGGAACTCATCAACTCCATTTTCGAACTTCTGTTCGGCACAGACCCTGAACTGCGCCAGATCATCGCGGTGACTCTGCGTATGTCGCTATTCAGTACCCTTTTTTCGTCTCTGATTGGGATCCCAGCGGGAGTTCTCTTAGGGGCGAACGATTTTCGAGGAAAACCTTTCCTCACCCGACTTGTCAATACGTTACTCGGATTACCCCCGGTTGTGGCAGGACTCCTGGTTTTACTATTGCTCTCCCGAAGTGGTCCATTAGGAAGTTTTCGGCTGCTTTATACAGTAGAGGCAATGGTGATCGCCCAGGTGCTGCTGATCACTCCTTTTATCTCTGCTATGACCGCCAACCTGGTAGGGGTCAACGCCAAAGTGATCAATGAAACCCTGGTAGGGGTTGGTATTCATGGTCCAAAGCGCTTGAAATATTTTTTGCTCGACTTCAGAGTACCCTTTATCTCGATCATCCTGGCTGGTTTCGGACGTTCAATTGCAGAAGTCGGTGCGGTACAGATGGTGGGTGGGAATGTTCAATTCAAAACCAGGGTGATGACTACCGCGATTATGATGCAAACCAATATGGGACGCTTTGATTTTGCTATTGCGCTTGGTGTAACCTTATTGCTTATCTCTTTCCTGGTCAATTCGATCGTGAACCGCATCCAGAAGGCAGTATCAGATGATTGAGCTGAAGAATGTTTTGGTTAAAGCCAAAGACCGACTGATCCTGGACGTTCCCGGCTTAAGATTCGAGCGGGGCAAGCGTTATGGCATCATTGGTGAAAACGGAAGTGGCAAGACCACGCTATTAAGGGTGTTGATGGGAACGGTGAAAACCAGCCAAGGGTCGATTGAAGGCTTGAACCTGGATCATAAGGTGGGTTATCTTCCCCAATCACCCTATGCCTTCTCGTTTTCTGTGCTACGAAATGTAAGTATGACTCTCGAAAATGATCAAGAACGGGATGAGCTGGTTTTGGAAGCCCTGCAAAAAGTTGGTTTGGGTTCACTGATCCATTCCAGGGGCAGCACGCTCTCAGGTGGCGAAAAGCAGCGGCTCGGCCTGGCAAGATTGCTGGCTGTGCCAAAGGAAGTGCTTCTGCTGGATGAACCCACCTCTGCAACGGACATCCGCGGGACCGATATCGTGGAAGCTTTGTTGCAAGAGTGGTTCGAGAAGACCAAGGGTATGCTGATCTTCACAACCCATGCCCCTGCCCAGGCGCTGCGCATGGCAGATGAGGTCATTTTCCTGGAAGATGGAAGGGTGATCGAAATTGGCAGCCCGCAAGACTTGTTCAATCATCCCCAGGAAGCCGAAACCCAGGCATTCCTTTCGCATTGGGTCATTTGATTTCGATCAGTTGTTTTTTTAGATCGGAACGGCATGGCAACCCTCCCATACAAGCTATTTGACATCACCTATTACCTCTCAGTTGCCTTTTATCCTTGACCGAAAAGGGTTTGAAGGTTAGGATTTCTGTAGAACAAAATGCCCCAATCACAGGGCAGAATTTAACACCGCCAGGTGTANNAAAGGTTCAGGCATGTGCGTGATGGAAATGAGCCATCGCAGTAAGGTCTTTCAGGGAATTGTGGATGAAGCCGAAGCCGATCTGCGCGAGTTGATGAACATCCCAGCAAACTATAAAGTCCTATTTATTCAAGGCGGTGCAACCCTGCAATTTGCTATGATTCCGATGAATTTAATGAAAAATGGCGTTGCGGACTATATTGTGACCGGTAACTGGTCAAACAAAGCCTACGCTGAGGCCAAAAAGTTCGGAACAATCAACCTGGTTGCCAGCAGCAAAGACAAAAACTACAGTTATATTCCTGATGTTTCTGATCTGCCCATCTCTGAAGATGCTGATTATGTTTATATTTGCGAAAATGAAACCATTCATGGCACTACCTACCAAAAGCTTCCCAATACCAAGGGAAAAACATTGGTATCTGACCAAAGCTCAATGTTCCTCTCCAAACCAGTCAATGTCGAGAATTATGGTCTGATTTATGGCGGCGTCCAGAAAAACGTCGGACCAGCTGGTCTGGCAATTGTGATCATCCGCGAAGACCTGATCCGCACTGACCTGGATGAGAAAGTTCCTACTTATTTGCGTTATGACATCCATGCTGATAACGCCTCTTTGTACAACACTCCCAACTGCTGGGCGATCTACGTCTGTGGAAAGGTCTTCAAGTATCTGAAGAACCTTGGCGGTCTGGAAGCGATGAACCAGCTCAATATAGAAAAAGCCCAACCTCTTTATGACTTCCTGGATAACAGCAAGATGTTCAGGGGCACTGTCGCCAAAGAAGACCGCTCATTGATGAACATTCCTTTTGTAACCGAAAGCACTGAAATGGACGCCGAGGTTGTGGCTGCCTCCAAGGCTGCTGGATTCGACAACCTCAAGGGACATAAATCGGTGGGCGGATTACGTGCCTCGATCTACAACGCCATGCCCAAGGAAGGCGTGGAGGCTTTGGTGGAATTCCTGAAGGAATTTGAAGCAAAACATGGCTAATAGTCGAATTGTTGTAATAAGCCCTTCGCTCCGCGAAGGGCTTATTCTTTTCTGGCGTCCTGAGCCTCTTTTCTGCGTATAATGAAAACCATAAGCATTCCGGGAGGAGGAGAATGAGACGAACATACCTGTTGATAGCCGTTTTGGCGTTTGCGATTGCTGCTTTTCTCCCCATTGGGGCAGCCTCTGCGAACCAGGTGCGAACGCCGGGACTCTTGATTTTTGTAATCAATGCGCCCAAAGACCTGAAATTATTCATCCAATTCCGAAACAGCGCGCTGCCTGAACCGCTCGAAATGCAGCGTACTTCGCGCTACTGGGAAACTTACTACAATTATTACTACCAACAACTTCCGGGCAGGTTCGATGAAGACTTCAT
>DOEX01000086.1 GCA_003532515.1 Anaerolineaceae bacterium
TCATTGATATAGCCTTCCAATGCTTCTGAAAGGGTGAATAGAAGCAAAAGGATGATCGCTTCGTAGGTTTCACTCAGCACCACTGCGCCAATGGAGGCGACAGACATAAGTGTGTTCATATTGAAGCGACGTTTAATAAAAAGCGTCCGAAAACCATCTTTGAAGATAGACCAGCCTGCCAGCGGAAGGAGTAGCAGTTGAAGAATCATGATCCAGGGTTGTTGCAGACCCAACCGGTCGGCAAAAAGGCTTAAAACCAGGAGTGACAGCCCAAGCAAGACAATTTTTAGGTCAGGAGTTTGCCAAAAAGAGCGAAAAAAGCCGCCAATGCTCAAGGTGGATGTGTTTTTCCGGGGCTTGCCAGGCACAATACGGACCGGGGCGCCTGCTTCACAGTTGCATCCACGCTCCTCACATTCAGAGATAGAACTACCAGATTGAATTATTGGATTGGATTCAGTCTTCATAACTAACCTTCATTACCAAGATGATGGCTGTGGGCTAAGGCAAGGTTAAAGAGACCTTCGATGTGCTCATCATCGATTTTATAGTAGATGTTTTGACCTTCTCTATGGTTTGTCACAAAACCCAGGTTGCGCAGTGTGCGCAATTGGTGGGAGACTGCACTCTGGCTTATGCCGGTCTGTTCTGCCAGGTTTGAAACACAAGTTTCACCCTGGAGCAGAATGGAGAGGAGTCGCAGGCGAGTGCCATCGCTTAAACCTTTAAAGGTAATGGCAACCTTGGTGGCAGTTTCAAGATCTAACAATTCGGTCATCCTATTTCCTCGGCTTTCATATATGAGTATATGCTCATATATTCATATTACCATGACTGGCAGGTTGTTGCAAGGGTATTTCGCAAATTCGAAGATGTATTTGTCCCGCGGGATGATTCGTGATTTTTTATTCTGGGCGTAAGCAAAGAATCTCTATCGTGGAGGCTAAGATCCTTCACTTCGTTCAGGATTTCAAGAATAAAAATGACAAGAATCAGGATAACAAGATTAACAGGTTACTATTTCGGCTCGTATTCCGCCAGGTATTTCAGCAAGGCGGCAGTGAGTTTGGCGTCATCAACCGCTTGATGGTTATTTGGCAAGTCGATGCCGCAGAACTTGCCGGCGAATTCCAGTTTCTGGGAGCGGAAATTGTTTGCACGCCGATTCCACTCTCCATACCAGGCAGCAAACATGTTCATCACGCAGAAAGCCTGGTCGCGTTGAATGCTCCAGGGCAAACCAGCATTGTCTGCAGATTGCTTCATCAATCGATAATCAAATTCTGCGTTATACATGCCGATCGCGCGATTGTGCAAAATATCTTCAATTTCTGACCAGGCGGTTTTCAAAGAGGGTGCCTCTGCCACCATTTCATCTGTGATTCCATGCACTTTGCTTGAATCCTGTGGAATTGGTCTGCCTGGGTTGATCAGACTGTTAAACAGAACATTTCCTTCCAGATCTACAATACCAATTTCAATAACCAGGTCATAAAGACCAACACCGGTTGTCTCGGTATCCAGGAAGATCGGGTTTAACCCAATTACCTGGCGGGCACGTTCTAACACTTTTGGATGAGCGATTGGATAGGGCATAATTCCTCCAAAGTGATTATATCAAGGGAAAATGAACCTTGTGGTCAAAACACAATTTGGTACCTTGTGGTATATCTTAGTCAAACTTTTTGAGGTACGAAAAAATGGAAAGCCAACCTGGTAAGGAAACCAAAATCGAAGATCAACCCACTGACCTGGTCCACAGAATCACCAACTACCTGATTACAAATTCTCCCGGAATGCGCGTGGTTAAGACCGTCCTGGCAGTATTAATCTGTCTTCTTATCGAGTATTATCGCGGCAGCAGCATGCCATACCACGCCTGTATCGCTACGATTGTCTGTATGCAGCCAACATTGAAATCAACATTTAAGGCGGCAGTAGATAGAACTCTTGGGACAATTATCGCTGGTGTTTATGCCTACCTATTGGCGGTTCTGTTGATCAGCAATGCTGGTATGCCGCCTGAGAGTTTGAAGTTCTATCTTTTAATAGGTGTGCTTGCCTTTCCTCTGATGGCTTTAATGATTGCTATCAAGAAACCCGCATCCCTGGCTATCACTGTGATTGTTTTCCTCGTTATTATGCTGAGCGTCAGTGCCACAGATCCCCTCGCCTACACAGCAGAACGTGTTGCAGGAACTCTCATTGGCATCGCGATAGCTTTGTTTGTAAATTGGCTGCCTCCACTTAACGAAATTGGGAAGAGATTTGGGAAAGTCAATATTTCTGAAGCTGGGGCTCAAAGTCTTGAAAATCAGAATAGTTAACCTAAGGGGCCAAATTGGAACCGAAAAGTAAAATCCTTGCTGAATTGATAGAAAAGGCAAACGCAATTGTCTTTTTCGGTGGAGCCGGTGTATCGACAGCTTCAGGGATTCCTGATTTTCGTTCTGCAACGGGTTTATATAACCGCAAACAGCACACCAATTATTCTCCGGAGACCATGCTAAGTTACCAATTCATGATCAATCATCCGGAAGAATTTTATACATATAAACGTGAAAATCTGTACTTTCCGGATGCAAAGCCCAACCTGGCTCACCTGGCACTTGCGCGTCTTGAGTCGCTCCACCAAGATGTAACCGTGATCACCCAAAACATTGATGGGCTTCACCAGGCAGCCGGGTCAAAAAATGTTTTAGAGATCCATGGCAGCCTGCAGCGTTTCTATTGCATGAAATGCGGTCGCGATTACCCAGCAGCCCTGGTGTGGGCAGGAAAAGGCGTCCCACAATGCCCGGCCTGTGCATGGATGGTCAGACCGGACGTGGTGCTGTATGGTGAAATGTTGAATGAACGGGTGATGCTGCAGGCGCAGCATGCCGTTCGCAGAGCTGACCTAATGATCGTGGGTGGAACTTCGCTGGTGGTTTATCCGGCTGCCGGTCTTCTGCAGGATTTCCACGGTAGAGCCCTGGTATTGATCAATCGTGACCCCACCCCTTACGATCACACGGCAAACTACGTGTTTCATGAGGACTTGGGTGATCTGCTGAACAAGGCAATCTGGCAGAAGTGATGTTAATCGAATTTAAACTAAAACAGTCGCCTCACCTGCGACTGTTTTAGTTTCGATCTAAAAATTGTTTTTTCACAATCCGATCCTGTCCGCGCACTTTGAAAGGAGAGAAACAATTGTCACGCGAACGATGTTTATATTAACCCGTGTTAGTTAAATTGGGTTCAATAAAATGTTATTGTTTTGTTAAAGTTTACTTATCAACTATTTATACCGGAGGGACTTTGTCTTGGCCGAATCGTTTCATACTTTCACCTCGATTTCAAGGGTTTAATCGACAGATATGCCAGATTGCGGGGTCTGCCATGTGAAGGGTTGAATCTGGAGTAGGGTCTGGATGTGTTAATCGAATGAATTCAAACTAAAGAAAAAGTCGAATCATTGGGTTAGTTTCGTGACATCAGGTTCAACCCTTAACAGGGCCGGAGCGGAACCTGACCTACACCAATACCCGGAATGGAACTCCAGCAAAGTAAGCCTGTGTGAAAACTGAATTAAGATAGGGGCTTGAGAGGTTTTTTATGCTATGATTAACCGCACAAATCATGACGTTTTGGAAAAAAACCTTCCCCTTTTTACTGCTCAACATCGTTGTCTCAGCGGCAACCATGTTGCTGGTCTTATGGCTATGGCAAGAGCAAGCGCCCCTACCTGGAGCAAAGCCCACTTTTACGCCCGCGGTGACACTTGCCCACGCGGTGCCGCAATCAGATCCGGGAGAACCAATTGAAACCACCCCGCTTCCCGCTGATGGAGACTTGAGTATTGAAGGCGTGTTTGGTGCGGGCGACCTGAACGTCGAGTATATTCTTATTCGCAACCAAAGCAATTCGAGTGTCAACCTGAGCGGCTGGTCTGTTTCCTCTTCAGATGGCAAAACCTATAGCCTTCCCCAGCTTACTCTCAACACCAATGGGGCTGTAAGGCTTTACTCCAAACTTGGCACAAATACCGTTATTGAACTATATTGGAACTCAGACCAGTCACTTTGGACTTCTGGCAGTCAGATTTTTTTACTCGATCCATCCGGACAGCAGCAAGCCAGCTGGCAGGTTCCATAACATTTTTGCAGGGAGATTTATGTCACAAGCATTTTATCGCGTTTGGCGCCCAGCCCTTTGGGATGAAGTTGTTGGTCAGGATCATATTGTCCAGACCTTACAAAATGCCATTGCCACCGATCGGGTCGCGCATGCGTATCTTTTCGCTGGACCCAAAGGCACCGGGAAGACCACCAGCGCGCGCCTATTGGCAAAAGCAGTCAACTGTCTTGATCCGGATAAGACCAAGCAACCCTGCAACAAGTGCGAAAACTGCCTGGCAGTTAATGAGGGGCGCTTCCTGGACCTGATCGAAATTGATGCCGCCTCCAACACCAGCGTTGACGATGTGCGCGAATTGCGGGACAAGATCAATTTTGCCCCTTCACAAGGCA
>DOEX01000096.1 GCA_003532515.1 Anaerolineaceae bacterium
CGTGACACCTTCCTGAGCCAGATCATCAAGATGGTTGAAGATGCTCAGACAAGTAAGGCACCCATCCAACAGTTGGCGGATAAGATCTCTGCGGTATTCGTGCCAATTGTGATTGCGGTTGCTGTTTTGACATTTTTGCTCTGGTATTTCATCATTCCAACACCTGCACAACAGACCATGCATGGCACGATCACCCCTCTTGCCAATGCCATCATTAATACCGTGGCAGTGCTGGTGATCGCCTGTCCATGTGCCATGGGACTGGCAACGCCCACTGCTGTAATGACTGGTACCGGCAGGGCTTCTGAGCTCGGTATTCTATTCAAGTCAGGCGAAGCCCTGGAAGCCACTGGTGGAGCTGACACAGTCTTGTTTGATAAAACCGGCACTCTGACGGTCGGCAGACCACAATTGACGGATATCAAGGCACTTTCAGACCGTTATAGCGAGGAGGAATTGCTGAACCTGGCAGCCTCCGCCGAAAGCGGGAGCGAACATCCTCTGGCTGATGCGATCGTGGCTGAAGCGACTATGCGCAACCTCGAATTGCATACCTTGAGCGCCTTCAGAAACTATCCTGGCAAGGGTATTCGAGCCACCATCAGCGATAAAACTATTTTGGTTGGCAACAGTCGATTCATCACATCCCAGAAAGTCGAAATCCCGGATGAAGTCACTGAAAAAATGGGAATCCTGGAAGCTCAAGCTAAAACTGTGGTCCTGATTGCCATTGATGACGCAGTTGAAGGTTTGTTCGGCATCACCGACGCTCTCAAGCCAACCTCACAACAAGCGGTTGTGGAACTGCAGCAAGCGGGCTTAACAACCGGCATGCTCACTGGTGATAACCGTGTTACGGCTGAAGCAATTGCCAGTCAGGCTGGAATTACAGAAATCTTTGCCAATTTGCTTCCCGGTGACAAAACCGGGATCATTAAACAAGAACAAGAGAAGGGTCGCAAAGTGGCTATGGTTGGCGATGGTATCAATGACGCGCCTGCTCTGACCCAGGCTGACAGCGGTATTGCCATCGGCACTGGTACAGACGTGGCAATTGCCTCAGCATCGGTCGTTGTCATCAGCGGAGACCCACTCTCGATATCACAGGCAGTTCGCCTTTCCAAGCGCACTTTAAGAACGATCAGGCAGAACCTATTCTGGGCGTTTATTTACAACGTGATCCTGATCCCTGTAGCTGCAGCTGGATTACTACACCCAATGTTCGCCGCAGGCGCAATGTCCCTGAGCAGTATTTTTGTGGTCACCAACAGCCTGAGATTGAAGAACTTTGAGAAGAAAAAATAGGTTTCCTTGATCGTGCCGGCGTCCTCGCCGTGTGCGCGTTTTTATGTAGGGAACTGGCACGCCTGTTCCGAAGTGTCGGTGTGGTTCACACATCCCTGGTTGAGGCAGGCCTCAACCCTACTTATCTTGTGATCGTGCCGGTCTCATGACCGAGCACGGGATTTGACCGAAGGTCTCCAGTCCTTATTGGACGCCTGCGGCACGATCTCGTTCAGTCAAGTATCAGTCGTACGGAGGGGGTTTATCTCCCTCCGCATAGACTCGTTTATACCAACGCAACGGCTGGAGTCACCTTTACAGGGCAATAGAGCCCCAACCTTACGGAGGGGGTCTATTATACTGAAAGGAATATATTCCTCCAATAGATGTAGGTCAGAATGAGACCGTCATCTATCATCCGCAAATTGTGACCTCTAACGGTCTCACTCCGACAAAAATCGCTCGGGCATCGAGCACGTTTTGCGGAGTGAGGTGGGGTCCAGTAAATTAACAACTCAGGCTATTGCCCACCTCATTCTGCCCTACAAAAAAGGTTGAGGCAGGCCTCAACCCTACATTGATGATAAGAATATTAAACTAACAGGGAATTGCTTTCCGAGCCAACTCATCCACTCGTTCGTTCAGTTTGTTGCCGGCATGCCCTTTCACCCACACCCATTCCACCTGGTGTTTAGACAATTCAACGTCCATGTCTTTCCATAAATCAATGTTTTGCAGTTGTCCGTGTTTGCGTTTCCAATCACGTTTTTTCCAATCTGCCAACCAGGTTGTAGCCCCATTTAGTAGATACGACGAATCTGTATGAAAGCTCACATGCGAAGGTTTGTTGAGGGACCGCAGGGCTTCCAGGGCGGCAGTGACCTCCATGCGATTGTTGGTGGTCTCTTTTTCTCCCCCACTGATCACTTTTTCATGACTGCCTGAGCGTAAAATCGCAGCCCATCCACCTGGTCCGGGGTTGCCACTGCACGCGCCGTCGGTATGAATTTCAACTAAGGGTAAATCGCTCAAGGTCGCTGCTCCTGGTTGATCTGGGTTGTTTGACCAAACACCTCCAGAATATTGATGAAATATTCAGAATCAAGATTAAAGATGCGCTGATAAGCATCCTGGAACACCAAGCGAACAGACGCCCAATTTGCGTCCTCGGGCACAACAGTGATGATGGGATCGCTTTCCAATGCCGCTGCCCAATAAGGATGCGTACTGGCGTACTCAGATGCAATCGAGGTGGGATCACCGGTTGAAGGCCACAACCCATGAATTTCCACCAGGCGGGCTTGCTGTGCTGGTTCCATTAACCAATTGGCAAATATCCAGGCTGCCAGTTCAGAATTCTGGTCAGACCGCTGAACCGAAAAAGCCAGCGGCTCCAACACCAGATAGCTTTCACCATCCGAACCAATGTAACTGAGGGTAGTCCAGGTATCCTGAAAATTGCCGGATTGCTGGTAAGCAGCCTGGAATGGTAAGCTTTCTAATGTGCCTTCGGTGATAACAGCATAGCGGTCCGAAAAGTAGCGGTAAGAGGTGGGTTCCACCCCTACCCAGCTTTGATTTGCATCAAAAGCCGATTTTAGAAAGTTAAATGACGCTAACAAAGGTTCAGGCTGGGGCACGAAGGCGCCATCCTGTGTGCCAAATTCCCCGCCATATGACCTGTACCAGCTTTGAGCAGAAAGCGGAGTTTGTGATAGGTACAGTCCACCAGTCCCGTTGTTGTAATAGTTGGCATCTACCAGGTTGGCATCTTTAGCCGCCTGTGCCAGGCTCAACAAATCATCTCTTGACGTTGGAATGCTGGCAAAACCCAGTTCTTCAGCCCAGCCTTGGTTGTAGAGCAAAATTCCGGCATTATACGCAAGCGGAATCGTGTAATGGACCCTTTCCCCGAATTTCGGAGCAAACTCAGAAAATGGCGACCTGGCGTCAAAAAAGCCAGTAACACCAAATTTACTATCGCGGGCGTAATTATCCAGGGCTAAGAGTTGCGTATCAGGTGGAGCAGCCAGCAAGTCTGTACCCATACCGATCACCAGGTCATCGTCCACCAAGCCATCTTTCAGGTCATTAGCAAGTCCAACTGTCCCTCCAGAGGCAACACCGGTCACATGAATTCCCCACAAATTGTTCAAATTGAAATCCCGGACGAGCTTGTTGAACTCGTCGCTCTCATCAAAGAAAGGATGCCTAACCGTGATATCCAAACCCTTCAGCAGTTTATCTGTGATCGCAATAGTGGGAAATGGCGTGGCTGTCGGGACTGTGTTTTCTGCTGACTCCTGTGTGTTTGTGGGAGTTGCGGTCTTCCCTGCCAGGGTCGGTTCTTCGGGTTGCGTATCGGTTGGAACGATCGTGGTGCAGGCAGCCAACAAGAGTTGGCTGATTATTAATAGAGTAATGAGAAATCGAACTTTTTTTTGTATCATTAGCCCTCACTTGAGCGGGAATGGATGGGAGTCGAACC
>DOEX01000047.1:0-5174 GCA_003532515.1 Anaerolineaceae bacterium
GCAGCAAAATCATTCAATATTTTTTCAATTTGAGGATATTTTGCGAGGGTGTCCTGGCGAATGACTGGCGCAACATTGTAAATGGGGTAAAAGACTTTATCGTCCACCAACACCAACAAATCATTTCCTCCAATTGCACCATCGGTACCAAATGCCACGACAACATCGATCTGTCCATTCAGGAGTGCCTGATAACGCAAACTGCCGGTTCCCAGTTGTTTAATTTCTTTGAATTCAAAACCGCCATAAGCTTGCTGTAGGCCTTTGATGCCGTCCTCCCGCTCGATAAATTCGGCTGGGCTCCCTAAAATCAGTTCAGATGCTTTTTGAGAAAGGTCAGAATAGGTTTGAATGCCATATTTTGCTGCCACTTCTTTAGTCATTGCCAGCGCCTGCGTATCATTAAAAGGGGATGGCGTTAACCAAGTCAGATTGTACTGTTGCTCATAACCACTTTTAACCGTGGTGTAAATTTCTTGAGCGTCTTGAATAGGATCTAATTTCAACATTGTTAACAACCCGGTCGAGGTATATTCCGGGTATAGATCAATATCCCCATTCATCAGAGCTTGATGGGCAATGGGGGTTCCGCCCAGGTTGAGTTTTCTTTCAACTGTGAAACCTTCATTTTCTAACAACTGGGCATACATTTCTGCAACAATAAATTGCTCAGTAAAGTCTTTTGACCCGACGCTAATAGCTCCAGCACTACCTGCATTCTGAGCGGGTGCACAGGCACTTAATGTCAATGCTGAAATCAGCAAGACAAACACAAAAGTATAGATCTTCTTAGATTTTAACATTTTACTCCTCCTTGGAGTTTCTCAATTTGATTAATTTTGAAGTACTTGATACCTTCTTAAAAACAGTGCCCAGAACGATTCGCTGGATAAGGCTAATAACGCTACAGGTATTGCTCCCACCAGCATAATTGGCACATCATATAAGGCAAATCCACGGGTAATAAAATCACCCAACCCACCTCCCCCAATAAAAGAAGCCAGCGTAGCGCTGGAGATTACTTCAACCGAAGCGATCCGGATCCCAGTGACGATCGCAGGGATTGCCAACGGAATCTCNNCCTGTGTATGTGTTAATCAATACCGGGGGGAAAGCTAATACGATCAACGCAATGACAGAAGGAAAAAATCCCAGACCCAGATAAGGCAAGGCAAGAAAAAGAATAGCCAGGCTAGGAACCACACGTAACGCATTAAAAACATTGATGACAACCTGGGCAATAGAAGTACGCTTGGCAATCCATATCCCAATCGGCAGAGCAAACAGTAAACTGATAACCATGGCAAAGGAAACCAGAATTAAATGTTGGCGCGTCGCATTCCAGAAAAAGGATTGATTGCCGATATAGTATTGGAATGCGTCTTGCAATAATTCCATAAGAAACCCCAATTAGCCATAAATTAGTCAAAATACCAAAACACTTAGTAAATATTATTATTACACAAACATACCTGGTCGCTCAGGTTTTGTACAACGCCTGTTGTTTTAAATTTCGACAAAGGTGAAATCAACGTCTTGAATTGTAATGTTTGACGTGTCTATTCCCGGACAGCATGGCTTAGTCTTCGATTGTGACACCTTTCCAAAAAGCGACATGATCTTTTATTTCTTGTGCCGCACTTGAAGGCTCAGGGTAATACCATGCAGCACTCTGGTTGGTTTTTCCGTCCACGACGATATCAAAATAACTGGCTTTTCCCTTCCAGGGGCAAACAGTGTGCGAATCGTTCTTCTGAAAATATTCCGTTTTTATTGATTCAGGTGGAAAATATAAATTTCCCTCCAGTTTGACAACTATTTCACTTTCAGCAATCACTTTTCCATTCCAAATAGCTTTTGACATAACAAATATCCTTTCCATAAAATTGTGTTCCTTCAATAATTAGGGAACGATTACCCCGATTTATTTAGATAAATTATTATAATCATTCAAATGGGGTAAATACAAATTTTCTTACAATAGTGCAAAAAATGATCGAAGCTCATTTCGACTTTTGGGGGCTTTATTCAAATTATCTCGTACAGGCGGCGGAGTCCTGCGTTCTTTTCGCAGGAATTCCAAACCCGCCCCAATATTGCTCCGCCGCAAATTTCTTTTCGCAGGGGAGATTTGCCACGGTCTCCTAAGACCTTGCCAATTCGACCATCTGGGACTGTATGAAAATCGCACTCTAATTAAAAATTTGATTATTCGTTCACATTTTGCGCCCAAAATGGCGGCACTACACTATAATTTTCCCCATCGTGAATCTGTTGACCAGGCTCTTTGATCGCGTGCTGCAAATCCGCCCTGAGGATAACGTCCCTTTAGGTGTGGCTACCAACTTTAAGCACAACGTGTTCGCCAACACTTTCGACCAGATGTTTTTTTCCTTCTCAGACAGCATCTGGTCCATCAACACGATCATGCCAGTCTTTGCCGCCACGCTGACAGACTCCCCCTTCCTGATCGGTCTGATTCCAGCCGTCGTCAATGCCGGCTGGTTCCTTCCGCAGTTGTTTATGTCGGGTCGCATCAGCAAAATGCCCAAAGTGTTACCGTT
Source organism: Anaerolineaceae bacterium (assembly GCA_003532515.1). Taxonomy (GTDB): domain Bacteria; phylum Chloroflexota; class Anaerolineae; order Anaerolineales; family Anaerolineaceae; genus Mesolinea. The sequence continues at coordinate 2,565 of DOEX01000047.1, forward strand.
TTCTTTGAAAATGGGCTTTCTGGAACGCTTTCCCTATATGTGTCTGCCGTTCCTCACGCTTTTGATTGGCAAAGTCGATAACCAGACCGTCTATTGGCTGCTGCTGTTTCTGATGATCTGGCGCGGTATTGGCGGAGGGATGGCAGGGCTGCCCTGGCAAGAGTTGAACGCCCGTGTTATCCCCATCTCTCACCGGGCTCGCTTCATCGGTCTCTCGCGTATTTTCGGTCAACTTGCCGGAGTGCTTGGTTCGCTGGTTTCCGTCTATCTGCTGGGCAAATTTCCTTATCCAAAAAACTATGCCATCGGCTTTGTTGTCGCAGCCATTTCACTCTGGTTTTCATACGCGTCATATTCGCGCAACCGCGAGCCTGAGCCCGAAACTGTTAGCCAACCCAAGAAAGAAGACAAAACAAATGCACCCGAGCAGACCTGGTCACTGATGAAGCAGATCCTCAAGTCAGATGGCAACTTCAGACGCTACCTGGGCTCGCGCTCCCTGGCATTTTTGGGAAATATGGCCAGCGCTTTTCTCGCAGTATACGCGATTGAGCGCTTCCATCTGGGCGATGCACACGCTGCCATTTTTACAGCACTGCTGCTTATTTCCGGTATCCTGGGCTATGCCGTATGGGGGAGCATTGGTGATCGCATTGGTCCCCAAAAAATAGTGATTTTATCCTTCACTACCTGGGGGTTGGGACTGGTTGTCGCGATTTTGTCGCAATCCTTATGGGTTTACTACATCGTTTTCGCTGCCTTTGGTCTCTATACTTCTGGCTTGAACCTGGGCGATACGATGCTGGTAATGGAGCTGGGCGACGAGCGATTACGACCTACCTACCTGGGAATGGCAAGAACCCTCACCGGTGGGTTTTTGTTGATTGCGCCAGTTCTCTCCGGATGGCTGGTACAGAGTTTTAATTACAACGTAATGTTCGCCGTATCGTTTGGCTTTGTCTTGCTATCGACGATTTTGATGTCGACCGTCAAAGATCGCCCGAGAAAACGTTTTATTTAGTTTGCCAACCTGCCCCGCGTGTATACAAAAGGGGTCAATCCGATATTTTTCGCAAAGAAACCTTGCTTTGTCTTCCGATCTCAACCACCCAACATAATCACTCCCCCTCAAAAGTGAGCGTGAATGAAACACTTGCTTTCGTTTCTTTTCCTCTGTAATTGCTACGCGCATTAATTGTTGGACTGTCAGCGGAAAGGTAGATTACTGTGCTTCCTTGCGCTACGCTATAGCTATTTTCGACCAGAAAGAGGTCATGCTGAACCATTGTAGGGGCGACGCATGCGTCGCCCCTACATCTGCCTCGCCTCTACCCATGAATATTGGTAAAAAAAATCCGGACCTTCGAGCCCGGATTTTTGATATCTGCCAAACAAGGATCAAATGAAGTAATGCGTATTAGAGTCAGTTGCCGAGACCGCCATGGTAGCGACACCTGCGATCTCAACCCCATCCAGCAGTTCTTCCTTTTTGATGCCCATCAGGTCCATCGACATCTGGCAAGCCAGCAAGCGTACGCCGTTTTCCTGGGCAGTCCTGATCATCTCGGGCAGCGAATCGACATTGTATTTCTTCATGATGCCTTTGATCATCGCCGTACCCCCGCCCATCATGTGCATCTGTGATAGCGTCAGTTTGTCCGCCCCTCTTGGCATCATCCAGCCAAACATTTTCTCGATGAAGTTTTTCTTAACTTTCACAGGTTCTGGTTTGCGCAGAATATTCAGCCCCCAGAAGGTGAAAAAGAGGGTCGCTTTCTGTCCCAATGCTGTAAAACCATTGGCGATAATGAATGCAGCGATGGCTTTGTCCAGGTCACCGGAGAACACCACCATGGTCAGGTCTTTGCCTGGGGTCGGGGTCGGCAAAGTCTCTGCGCCGACAGGTTGGGTTGCTTGTGCAAGCCCTTTTTGCACCTTCGCCGTTACCATACCTTTACTCACATCAAGCGCCAGCAAACTATTGCCGGTAGATTTCGCCCAAGCTCCCACATCGGCTGTAAAGCCCATATCCGTTGCTGTGACCGTGACCACATCCCCGTTGTTCATTTCATTGACCTTTTGGTACAACTTCAGGATCGGACCCGGGCATTGCAGACCGCAAGCGTCCAGGCTGTAATCTGCTGTTGGCGTGGTTTGAGCAGTTTGAGTGATTGGGGCAGTCTGGGTAATTTCAACTTGTTTCATTGCGTTTTCATTCCTGTGGGTGAAATTGAGAGTTTTGAAGCCTCCGCTGACGTTTACGGCATCAAAACCATGTTGGCGGAGGATGCGCAGTGCAAAATAGGACCTCTGACCTGTGCCGCAAATCACAGCAAAGCGTTTGTCTTTGGGAAGTTCGCCCAAACGTGAGCGCAATTTAGACAGGGGAATGTTAATCGCACCAGGTAAAGCAGAAACCGATAGTTCCTCCGGGTATCGCACATCCAGTACTACCCACTTATTCGGATCCAACTGGTCAATTTGATCCCATTGGATTACTTCCACGTCGCCGCGCAATACATTGCCTGCCAGGAAACCAACCACGTTCACGGGGTCACGTGCAGATCCAAAAGGCGGTGCATAGCTGAGTTCCAGTTCTTCCAGGTCATA
>DOEX01000047.1:5220-7552 GCA_003532515.1 Anaerolineaceae bacterium
CTGGCATGGTCGTTCACGTGACTGGTCACCGTTTCGAAAGGAATCTGTGCTTCTTTCAGCTGGCGGCTGTTCAGCCCTGTGCTGGCGACGGACAGATCGAATATTTTCACAACGGAAGTACCGATCACTCCCTTGAAAGCTACATCACGCCCAGCCATGTGATCAGCAGCGATGCGGGCTTGCTTGGCAGCTGGACCAGCCAGCGCCAGGGAGGTCGGTTTGCCGGTCAGACAGGAATCGATCTGAACAGCATCGCCAACCGCATAGATATCGGGGTCGGAGGTTTGCATCTGGCTGTTGACGCAAATGTGACCGCGCGGCTCCATCTCCAGCCCGGCATCTTTTGCCAGATTGGAGTTTGGACGCACACCGATGGAAAGGATAACCAGGTCTGTCGCCAGTTCCAGACCGCTGCTGGTGTTGACTTGCAGCAGGGTCCGCGCACCGGTCTCGATCGACTTGAGCCCATCGCCCAGGTGCAGGTTGACGCCGTGTAATTCCAAATGCTGGTGCACTTCAGCAGCCAGTTCGTAGTCCACCGGTGCCATAACCTGGTTAAGCATTTCTACCAGTTCGACCTTCATGCCTAGTTCGACCAGGTTTTCAACAACTTCCAGACCAATAAAACCGCCGCCAACGACAACCGCGTTCTTGGGCTGGCGAGTTTTGATCCATTCGACAATTTCATCTAGTTCGGGGATGTTGTGCAAAACGAAGACACCTTCGTGCTCAACCCCCGGCAGAGGCGGCACGATCGGGCTGGCTCCGGGAGAAAGCAGCAATTTATCGTATGATTCGGTGTAATCACGCTGGTTCAACAGGTCGCGCACGGTTACGGTTTTGTTGGTGCGGTCGATTGAAAGCACTTCCTGATTTGTACGTACATCCAGGTTGAGCAGGTTGTGCAGGTCTTCAGCACTGGTCACCAGCAACTGCTCGCGCTCTTTGATTGTCCCGCTCAGGTGATAGGGCAAACCACAGTTAGCAAAGGAGACATAAGGACCTTTTTCAAAGATGATAATTTCAGCATTTTCAGAAACGCGGCGCAGTCGGGCAGCGGTTGTAGCCCCACCGGCAACTCCACCAACGATTAGAACTTTCATAAGCACCTCCCGGGCAATTATTCCGAAAAGTATATCACCGGAGAAGAAAATCGCGTGGCTTTTTTTAAGGATCTTGGCTGTCCTTTTTGGGGAGATCGTGGCAGATCTCCCGACAATAAACTCTCTGTTGGCGAAGGTCTCCTGACCGAGCCCAGCTGTTGGCGGAGGTAGCAAGTAATGCTCGCTTTACTCCCAATATAATGACCCACTCCGTAAAGGCTGTAAGGCGGTCTTCTTGTATGTCAGGTTGTATCCCTGCCCTGGTAAGGGTTGAACCCAGAATAATGCGAGAAATGTCAACATGTTTTCCACCCCCTCTTAAGAGAGGGTCGGTGAGACCGGAGGGTGAGAGAAGTTGGTTTTTTGTTGGCTGCGTTGTGTCAATCATTTAAGCCCTGTCCTGGTGAGGGTCCACGGTCTCCCGCCAGCACATCAATTAAAACATTCGGTACGGCATGACAGCCGCCTGTCCTGGAAGCAAAGCGGATAGGGTCCCCTACACATAGGAAATCCAAAGGGTTCCGTGATTACGCTTTATGTACGCGCAAACCAGGTTTTGAACTAACCAAGCCAATATCCCAAACCGGAATTCCGCGCTCTTTTGCCTTCTCCCGGAACACCACCAATCTATCATCCGGAACGCATAAAAGCAGCCCGCCGCTGGTTTGGGGATCAAAGAGTAACATCTGCTCGTTATCGCTCAGAGCAGAATCGAATGAGATGTGTTTCTCGAAATAAAGCCTGTTATCACTCGCTCCGCCAGGGAAGGTGTAGGCATCGGCATATTTACGAGCGGGACTGATCAGGGGAATCTGGTTAAAATAAATCTCCAAGCCGACCTGACTCGCCTGGGCAATTTCACTGGCGTGCCCAAGCAGGCTGAAACCGGTGATATCTGTTACGGCTTTGAGCGAGCAGTCCAGGGCAAGTTGGGCAGCCTGGTCGTTCAGGCGTTTCATCCAACCAGTGACCTCTGCCACTTCTTCCGGGCTGGTCAATCCGAGCTTAAGGGCGGTTGTTGTCACGCCAAAGCCCAGCGGTTTGCTTAAAAAGAGGCGGTCTCCCGGTTTGGCTCCGCCCTTGATCAGAATTTTATCGGTTTCCGCAATCCCAATAGCAACCAGTCCGAATTTGGGTTCGTTATCAGTGATGGTGTGCCCGCCAGCAACCACAACGCCTGCCTCCCGACATTTTTCAGCCGCTCCGCGAACAATAGCCTGCGCGATTTC
>DOEX01000067.1 GCA_003532515.1 Anaerolineaceae bacterium
GAATCGCAGGATTCCCTGCTCAAGCGCTTTCGCAAGAAGGTCGTGAAGAGTGGCGTGCTAAGCACCGTGCGACGCAAACGTTGGTTCGTTTCTAAAAGCGAGCAACGACGCATGGACGAAAAGAAGGCTGTTCGACGTACTTTCCGGAAGCCCTACGAAAAGTAGCCAGGTTAGTGAGGTGTTATGGCTAAAGAAGAAGAGAAGATTACCGTAGACGGTACTATTATCGAAGCCCTCCCGGGCACTCAGTTCCGGGTTAAACTCGATAATGGACATGAAGTGATGGCCTACCTTTCGGGACGAATGCGCCGATATTACATCCGCATCCTACTGGGAGATGCTGTCCGGGTCGAGATGTCGCCATATGACTTGGACCGAGGTCGGATCGTTTACCGTGCTCGTCGGCCAAGATCTTCTGACGCGGACTCCGAATAAGAGATCAGATTACCAGCTTCCACCGGGAGCTGGTTTTGTTTTAATTTAACTTTGATATAAAATTGTTGTTTATGACCCCAGATTCTTTGACTCCCCCTGGTCGTTTAAAAGCCTATGATCCTGCCCAGGACGCGGATGCAGTGATTAAGCTGATCGAAGAAAGCTTTCAATTAAAAAACGACCCCGAAAGCATGAGCATCATCAACCAGATGCGTCAGTCTGCCCAACGGGAAACGCAACTGGGTTGGAATGTGGGGGGTATGTACAGGCAACCCGGTTATGTCTGGGTTGTGAATAATCAAATCGTTGGCAATATTAACATTATTTCTTTTCTGGATAAATTACGTCATATCGCTCTGATTGCGAATGTGGCTGTCAAACCCGAATTCCAGCACCAGGGCATCGCCTCTGCCATGACCAAACATGCTCTGCGCTACGCTCAACAAAAACGCGCCTCTGAAGTGTGGTTACAGGTAGGCAGTGACAACATGGCAGCCCGAAATATGTATATGGGGCTGGGTTTCGAAGTCATCCGCAGAGTGAACAACTGGGTCTTGGACCAGGCTCATCCCAGACTGCAGTCACAAAGCAGCTGCGACCCGGCACATTTAAAGTTAACCGGCAGGCAGTTGGGGGATTGGACTATCCACAAAGCCTGGCTCGAAGCGACCTACCCCTCCGATACACGCTGGTATGCCTCAGTCAACTTCAGCCAGTTTCAGCCCTTGGCGTGGTTGAATCCTTTTACCTGGGATTGGATTGGGAACCTGACGCATTTTGCTCTTCGCAGAGAACACACGCTTGCCGGCGTACTCAGCTGGCAGAGGGGCATGCAAAATGCGGACTACCTCTGGTTGGCGATGCCAGAAAGACCAGATGAGGACGATATTCTGACCTGCCTGATGACAAATTTTCTCAATAATGAGTGGGAAGGACGAACCACCCGCTTGGAATACCCCAATGGCAGAATGGAAAACACGTTACAAAGGCTTGGTTTCCGCCTCAATCGCAGTTTGGACTGGATGAAATTCAAGCGCTAATTCTCTCTGACCGTTTGCGACGTCCTTGTGTTGGGAACCCTTACTGGGTAGGCGGGCACTGACCGTTCCATAAGACCGAAAAACTTTCTCGGACACGGGAGACCATGGCAATCTGCCCTCTCTCAATCATTGCGAGACCCCGTCGATTGAAACACTGTAACCTCTGCTAACAAGAAGGGGCAGTGGCAGTTTTTATACCCTCAGTCACTGCGAGGGAGCGCCAGCGACCGTGGCAGTCTGCCTTTGATCTTGTTCTTACTTGAGTCGCAATAATTTAATCAACCCCCAAGTTCATGATAATTAGTTATACACCGCTCAAAGTGCAGACAGCCACGACTCTTTGCCAGAAAATTGCTCGCTGAACCCTAATAGCTTGATAGCAAAGAGTCTCGCAGTGACCGCGGTTTAAAAACCAATATTTAAAGACAAAAAGCCTGCCAGTGGCAAGCTTTTTTGTCAATAAATGATTGGTTGAGATTTAGAGTTCTTCGTCGACGATGATTTCGGTCAACTTGAGAAACTCTTGCCATTCTTCAGTGAAGAAATGCAGCGTGACATTGTTGAGTTCCAAATGATAAGTGGTTTCGCCATCCGGTTCTTCAGCTTTCCAGGCCAAGAAATTTTCGGTTTCTGCGATAGTAGTGGTGATAGGTTCGTTTTCAGTCATTTTTGCCTCCATTAGTTTTGAAAGATTATCTCACGTCCAAGCTTGCAACGCAAGCGAGCGTACGAGAAAATTTAGCTTTTACCCTTTTCCGCCTTGTTTTTAAACCAGCGGAATTGCTTCTTAAACCAGTGCTTCACCTTGTACCAGGGTTTTTCCAGGAATGTAGATATCTTCGCCCAAATTTTGCGCAGCCCCTTCATCAATACGGTTTCATTGGGCTTTTGGTAATATTGCATCCCCTCCCATGGATCTTGATCGAACAGCTTTCGGCTGCTATAGCGCAAAATCAATTTCAAGGTCGCAAACGCAGGCGCTGCCAGGATCACACCCAGAACACCCAGCAGTTGTGAGCCAACCAAAGCAGAAATTAAGATTGCGGCTGGGTGCACTTTCAGCGAGTTTCCCATCACCTTCGGCATGAGAACTTGATCAAAGATCGTGTCAATTACTACGGCAATGCCAACGATGAGAAGCGCGTAAAGGATATTAGTCATCCCAAAAGGCGTGGGATCCTGAATTAAAGCGCCGATAAAGAAGGAAACCCAACCAAGAATCGCGCCAACATATGGTATGAACCGCCCAAAACCAGCAATCAGCGCCAAAATGAAGAAATAAGGCAATCCTAAGATGCCCAAAAACACCGTGTACACGATGATGGCAATACTTACGACCGTGAACTCACCCCGGATAAAGGAATTGAATATCTTTCCAACTTCCAGTCCAAGCCGGCGAAAATCTTTCTCGTATCCAGGAATAGAAATGTTGATCATCCTGCGCCTGGCACCTTCCGTCTCAGAGGTGATGAAGAAAGAAACCATGTAGGTGATACCAAGATTTACCAGGAAGCCGCCTACCTTGCCAACTACAGTTGTGGCGATGGTGCCTGCCTGGCTGGCAATTGGTTGCAGCGCCTCAGAAATCCAGGTCCCGAGCAATGCAAAATCAAGTTGAGGCGTTGTAAACTGGAACGGTCCAATCAAAATCGTCTGGCTGGACCACTTCTCCAACAAAATCGTAATGTTGTCAACATTATCTATGACTGTCTGAAACAGGTTTTGCACCTGCGAGGCAAGGCTCGTCCCGCCCCTGGCAATCAGCCAGACCAGCAAACCTGCCAATACGAGGTAAACTGTCATTACAGAAAATCGCCAACTTACGCGGGCAACCTTGCGCAGCAGATCGCAAATGGGATAGAGCAAAAAGGAAAGCAAAAAAGCCGTCAGGACTAATTTGAAATACTCGTTGAAGTGGAAGACCAAAGCCAAAAAGCCACCCACCAACAAAATGCCAACGATAAGTTTTGTTCCCCAACCCCAGGGCGGAGAATCGTTGTTTTTACCTATGGATGTTTTCGAATCGTGCTGCGTCCCGAAAACCGGATCCAGGTCTACAGATTTTTCTAACTTTGCATCCTTTTCAGTCGGTTCCATACTTGTATTTTAGCCTGTTTTTTGACGCCTGGAGAAATAGAATATTCTTTTATAAAAAAAGAAGCTATCCGATCTTCAGGAAAAGCAGCAAAAAATGATACAGCGGCTGTTTAAGTGAAGAGATTATTAAAAAAAAGCCAGCCTGGTTTTCCGGCTGGCTTTTTTTGAAATTTGGAG
>DOEX01000022.1 GCA_003532515.1 Anaerolineaceae bacterium
AACTACAAGAATGGTCTCGATTTTAGCTTGTTTGAAGTGGTTTTGCAATTAAAAGAGAAGACCCACTTGCGGTGGGTCTTCCAAATACAGAGATATTAGTTACTCGCCGGCTGTTGCATTCCAGAACCAGTTGTAGGCGTACCAACCACCGGTCTTAGCCTGGGTGCGAATGGCAATCCGTACTTCGCCAGCCAATTCTGTAGGGATGGTGAACGTAGCTTCAATTGCACCGCGAGCACCGCTGTTGAATTCAGCTACCTCAATACCGTTGACGCCTTGCGTCCACATCTTGCCCATCAAAACCGTGAAATCGGTATTGGCGGGGAAGTTTATGCCGCTAATTGTGACATTCGTGTCTTTCACGACAGCAGCTATACTAAAGCTTGGATACTTTACAACAGGAGCAGGCGTTGGCTCCGGGGCGGGCTCAACAGGAGCCGCTGTATTGTAGAACCAGTTATAAGCATACCAACCGCCGGTCTTGGCATCCAGCCGAATGGCGATGACTTTTTCAGCCGCCAGGTCAGCCGGGATCGGGAAGGTCGCTTCGAAAGCGCCGGTATCACTCGAGGTCACCTCAGCCGATACAATTCCGCCGATAGCCAGTGTGCCATATTTGCCCATACGAACAACAAATTCATGGCTCTTAGGGAAATCTTTGGCAACGATCGTAACAGTCTTGCCAGCATCAACTGCTTTGATGCTAAAAGTGGGATACGCTTGAACAGGAGGTTGGGGTGGTGCTGGAGGTGTTACACCAGGCCAGGTGCCGCTTTCTGCATCGTTCCAGAACCAGTTGTAGTAATAGTAACCACCGGTAAGGCTTTCGATGCGGATGGAGATCATGGCGCGACCCTGCAGGGCTGCCGGGATGTCGACGGTAACCTGGAAGGAACCGCCATCCGCGGAGTTAAACTGGGCAACTTCGATGCCGTTTTCACCACGTGTGTTGTATTCACCCAGGAGTACCTTGAAATCGTAGCCCTTGGGCATGTCTTTTGTCAAAATTGTGACTGTTGTGTCAGTCTTTACATCTGAGATAGTAAAACTTGGGTAGGACGCCTGGACCTTGCTGACGCCGAAAAATGCCGGAACAAGCAAGGTTATTGCCAGAAGGATTGCAAAAAGTCGTTTAGTTTTCATTACCACTCCTTTACATAGTCAATAGGTAATTATTCTTGTTTAATTTAGACGCAACTCCTCAATAGAAAGTTCCAACAACTATTGAGATTATATAACTTTGATATAAAGTAATTCCAGTACAACCTGATACCAAAAGAAAAATTGCGCGTAGACAATATAATTAATTAATGAAAATAGAGGCCTGCATGGCGTAGGTAGCAATGATACCGTCAGATGATGTCGGAATTCAGGAAATTTTGCGTAGACTCCCCCCAGTAGCAGCACAATTTACATAAACGAGCCTGGACAATTGACGAAAAACCAAGAAGAACATAAGAATTGTTTGCCAATGTTCGTGACGTCAGGTTCAACTTAAGAACCTGACCTACACCATTGGAAGCGTAAACCAAGGAAAAGCTATGATAATCGCATTAATTGGGCAGATTGGAGTTCGAATTATAATCAAGCGGATGAATGCGAAAAACAAAAAAACACTACTGATTGTCCTGACAGTTATCATCCTCAGCACGTTGACACTTGGGCTTGTCTTTGGTAATAGAATAATTGCGTATTTCCGTACCTGGGTCAGTGGACGCAATAAAGCCGTCATGGATTTTATCCGCCATCCAGAAGAGCACGGCGACTGGGAACTGGAAGCGCTGTCACGTTGTGGAGACGCACCTTTTGTTCTGCCGACAAACGGCTTCATTGGTTACCTCTATAACGACTCTTTCACGCCATTGAAACTACACACCGGTTTAGATATCTTTGGTGGTAAACAGGTCGGTCAGACACCAATCTATGCACCTTATGATGGTTTTCTGACCCGTGAGAACGACTGGAAATCCAGCCTCATCTTGCGCATTCCGGAAGACCCTTTCAATTCCAACCAGCAGATTTGGGTCTACATGACTCACCTGGCAGACGTGCAAGGAAACTCGCTAATTGAGGCGTCTTTTCCACCTGGAACCAGTGAACTTGCCGTCAGGCAGGGCGAATTACTCGGTTACCAGGGGAACTTTTCTGGCTATCCCGGCTCACCTACAGGAATTCATCTGCACATTTCTATTGTAAAAGATGATGGTCATGGCAAGTACCTGAACGAACTGGAGATACAAAATACTCTGGATCCTTCGCCCTATTTCGGTATGCCATTGAATGCCGCCAACGCGCTAGAATCCAGCCCAGCCTGTGAGGTACAGGAATAGGTGGATATTTTTTCACGCCTTGACTATAATTCCCGAAATCGGAGATGAGTGATGAAGGAAATTGCTACAGACATATCTATTGAACAAAACTCTCTCGGCTTGTATACCGGCATCATCCAGTCAGAGATGGGAATGGTCCTGATAGATTCACCTCTACGACCAGTTGATGGTGGGTTTTGGAAGGGTCGTGTTGACCAGGACGAGAGTTGTCACATATGTTACATGATCGTTTTAGATACGAATTATGACCGTTTGCTGAGTATTAAAGGAACCGAATGTGCCATCGTTGCTCATTCTGGTGCAATCACGCCTATACGTAGCCGCCCACCGAGAGTCAGTGAAGATGCTCAACAGCATTTGGAAAACCCTGAAACGATCACAGGCGGAACCCGGATGCTGCCACCAGAAATTGTTTTTGACACAGAACTCAGCCTACATGTTGATGACTTACAGGTCGACCTGGAACATCATGCAGGGTCGAATCATGCAGGAGTTTGGGTGGTGGTACCTGAACGTAAGGTTGTTTTTGTGGGCGATGCCGTGGTGGTAGAACAGCCACCATTCCTGGCTTATGCAAACCTGGAAACCTGGGAAGCAGACCTTGAATTCCTTCTCTCCGAAAAGTTTAAAGATTATATGGTAGTTTCCTCACGAAGCGGCGTGGTCGATAGAGATCAGATTAAGGCAATGATCAGGCAGATTGCGAATTTTCGTAGCACTTTCGAGGTCTTAAAAGAAAGAAATGCCCTTCTTGAAGAATGGCACAGCACTATACCGCAATTTTTAGCAAGATTCAGCCAGCTGGATCTTTTTAACAGCGACCTGTTTTATAACCGACTGCATTGGGGCATCACCACCTATTACGAACTGAATTGTCGCGAGAAAGGTTAGCAAATGGATGTTTGTTCAGGATACGAACCTCTGGTTGAGTTGACAAGGGGTGGAATTGTTGAGAGTATTCACCTTGGTGCGCTGGCAGCAGTAGATTCCGATGGCAATTTATTAGCTGCTTATGGAAATCCTGATATGGTTGCTTTTCCCCGCAGCTCATTGAAACCTTTCCAGGCCCTCCCACTGATAGAGAACGGTGGAATGGAAGCCTTTGGATTGTCTGAAGAAGAGCTGGCGATCATATGCGCTTCTCATGCGGGTACCGACGAGCATGTACGTGTTTTGAAATCGATCCATCAAAAGGTCGGTCTTCAGTTGAGCGATTTGCAATGCGGCGTGCACTGGCCGATCGATAAAGAGACCAGTTTCCAGATGCGTGTGCGAGGTGAAGAGCCGGATTCATTCCGTCATAATTGTTCGGGAAAACACAGCGGCATGCTCACCCAAGCAAGATTATTGGGGCAGAGCCTGGACGATTACCTTGCACCGGTCCACTTGGTGCAACAAAACATCCGCAGAGCGATTTCTTCGATGTGCGGGATCCATCGCGATGACATGATATTTGGAGTTGATGGCTGCAGCGCACCAGTTTACGCCATGACCCTCAATAGTTTTGCCTGGGCTATTGCACGGCTGGTAGACCCGGTCGGTTTGGATGAAGGACGTCAAATCGCGTGCCAAAAGATAACCCACGCAATGATGAACTTCCCCAACATGGTGGCAGGACCAGGACAACTTGATACCGTATTGATGCAAGTAATGAATGGCAAGTTGATATCCAAGGGAGGCGCTGAGGGATTCCAGTTGATTGGCATCATGCCCGGTGCCATTGCCGAAAATTCCAAAGGTATTGGAATTGCCTTCAAGTTTGCAGACGGAGACCCATTACGCAGGGCAACTCAACGAGTTGTAGTGGAAATGTTGAAAGCTCTGGGTTTTGAAGCCGAGATGGCATCCGAAGCTTATGCCAGTCTCAATCAACCAACTTTACGAAACTTTCGCGGTATTGAGATAGGGAAAATCCGCCTTGCCAGACCGATCCAGTTTTTCTCGTGAAGCATGGAACTGACTGGATCAGACCGCATTCGTAGATTAAAGCTTGATCAGGTTAGTCACAGGCTATTGGCATTCTTTGGCGAACC
>DOEX01000171.1 GCA_003532515.1 Anaerolineaceae bacterium
ACCTGCTGCGCGATACCCTGGGTTTTGATGGGGTAGTTGTTTCTGACTATGAAGCTGTCGTGATGATCCACAATTACCACAAATCCTCTCCTAGCCGTAAAGATGCTGCTATCAGGGCACTTACCGCTGGGATCGATGTGGAGCTGCCCAGCTTCGATTGTTACCGTCCGGGTCTGGAAGAGGCGCTTGAAGCAGGTGAGATTTCGCTTGAAAATATTGATACAGCTGTTACCCGCCACCTGAGCAAAAAATTCGAATTAGGTCTATTTGAATACCCTTATGTGGACGAAGGTTCCGTGTTGACTGAATTTGAAACCCCAGCCAACCGGGAACTGGCGAAAAAGATTGCCAGGCAGAGTTTGGTGTTGCTCAAGAATGATGGTGCGCTGCCACTCCAGGGTTCGGTCAAAAAGATCGCACTGATTGGACCAAACGCTGACAACAACCGCTGCATGTTAGGAGATTACTCCTACGCTTCCATGCGAGAGCTGTTGTTCCAGGATCCACCCGAAGGATCCGGTTACCAGGGCTTAACGCAGGCAGATATCGAAAAAATGCCGGTTGAGATCGTCAGCGTTTACGAAAGCTTAAAGCAGGCGCTGCCAGCATCTGTGGAAGTGAAGTACACCAAGGGCTGTGATATCTCTTCTCAGGATAAATCCGGCTTCTCCAAAGCAATCGACCTCACAAAAGAGGCTGACATAGCTCTGGTGGTGTTGGGGCACAAATCCGGGTTGGGATATGACTGCACTACCGGCGAATTCAGAGACTCGACTGACCTGGGTTTACCCGGAGTGCAAGCAGAATTGCTGCAAGCCATTCTTGAAACAGGCAAGCCAGTCGTCCTGGTTCTGATCAATGGGCGGCCCCTCTCTATCCCAAATCTCGTTGAGGCTGCAAACGCCGTCCTTGAAGCCTGGGTTCCGGGTGAAGAAGGCGCTGGCGCTATCGTGAGTGCAGTCCTTGGTAAATTCAATCCTGGAGGCAAACTACCCGTTTCTATTGTACGTTCAGTTGGTCAAGTCCCGATATTTTACAACTATAAACCCTCAGGCATGCGCTCCAACATCTATGGCGATTATGTCAATGAAAGCGTCAAACCGCTCTATCCTTTTGGACACGGTTTGAGTTATACCCAGTTTGATTACAGCAACCTCATACTTGAAAAAGAACGCGCAGGTTTGGATGAAACCGTGCAAGTAACCCTCGACATTCACAACATTGGACAAATGGCGGGTGATGAGGTTGTGCAGCTCTATACCCGCGATGAATATGCCCGTTTTCCACGTCCGGTGAAGGAACTGCGTGGTTTTTGCCGCATTCATTTGCTGCCTGGAGAAAAGAAAACCATCAGTTTCCACCTGCCAGTCAATATGCTGGCTTATTATGGCGAAGGTTTGAACCTGGTACTGGAACCTGGAGCGGTAAAGTTCATGCTCGGAAGCTCCTCGGATGATATTCGCCTTGAAGCTGATTTTGAAATCGACGGTGAAACAACACAGGTGGTAAAAGACCGGGTGTTTGATTGCCCTGTAAAAATCATCTGACTGGAGAAAGAAACATGACATATATTTTAGGACTTGATGTTTCAACAACTGGCAGCAAAGCGCTGCTGATCGATAAAAAAGGCGAAGTATTAGGCACGGCTTCTTCTCCGCATACGCTTTCAACCCCCAAGCCATTGTGGTCCGAACAGGACCCCGATATGTGGTGGCAGGCAGTTATCAGCAGCATACGCAGCTTGATCGCCCAAACTGGCATTGACTCGAACGAGATCGATGCGATCGGTCTGACCGGTCAAATGCACGGGCTGGTTTTGCTGGATGTGGAAGGTAAGGTACTGCGACCAGCTATTTTATGGAACGACCAGCGCTGCCAGGCGCAGTGTGATGAGATTCATGAGAGAGTTGGCAAAGAAAAATTCATCCAGATCAGTGGGAACGTGGCTCTGACTGGATTTACCGCACCCAAGATCCTTTGGGTCGCTGAAAACGAACCTGAAATCTATGCCATGGTCAGCCATGTCCTTTTACCCAAAGATTACATTCGCTACAAACTGACTGACGAGCTTGCCATGGACAAGGCAGATGGCTCAGGTACGGTCTTGTTTGACCTTAAAGCACGAGATTGGTCAGAAGAATTGCTCGAAACACTAAATATCCCACGTGAATGGATGCCACCAACTTTTGAAGGTCCGGACATTACCGGTCGCGTGACCGGGGTTGCTGCTGCCTTGACTGGTTTGGCACCATGGACTCCTGTAACAGCTGGTGGTGGTGACCAGGCGGCTGGAGCGGTTGGTGTTGGCGCGGTTGAGCCAGGCATTGTTGGTTTGGTTGTGGGCACCAGCGGTGTAATTTTTGCCACCACTCCTGCGCCTTTGATTGAGCCGGAAGGACGTTTGCATGCTTTTTGCCATGCTGCTCCTGGTCTCTGGCATTTTATGGGGGTTATGCTCTCAGCGGCTGGCAGCTTGCAGTGGTACCGTGATACCCTTGCTCCAGAAATGAGTTTTGATGAGTTGCTGCAGGAAGCTGAAAGCGTACCTGC
>DOEX01000084.1 GCA_003532515.1 Anaerolineaceae bacterium
GCTGTTTTTCTTCGGCTCGGGCAACCTTGAGGGCTGCAGCTGCGATATCAATGGGGTCAAACCCGGCAGCGAGCATGGTTTCAACCAAGGCGCGTTCTTCTCTGGCGCGACCACGCTTGAGCCAGGTTTCGACCTTGGCAACTAAACTATCAACTCTTTTTCCCTGGATATCTTCAATGCTTGGAATTTGTGCTTCCGCCATTTCCTGGTGAGTAAACTGTTCAATTTGCCGTACCTGGCGTCTTTCGGAGGGTCTGGCAAACGATATGGCAATACCGGTTCGCCCAGCTCGACCGGTGCGTCCAATGCGATGCACGAAGGTCTCAGTTTCTTCCGGCAAGTCATAGTTAAAAACATGTGTGATGCCTTCAACATCCAAACCGCGGGCAGCCACATCGGTGGCAACCAAAACCTTGACCTGACCAGATCTGAAGCGTGCCATGGTATGCTCACGGGCATCCTGGCTGAGATCGCCGGATAGGGCTTCTGAGGGATACCCGCGCTGGTTGAGTTCGGTAACCAACTCACCAGTTCGAATACGTGTTCGAGTAAAAATGAGGGCTGAAGTGATTTCTTCCATTTCGAACAAACGGGTCAGAACTGCCAATTTGTCGTGCTGGTTGACATAATAGACGCGCTGTTCGGTTTCGGCGACAGTCACCTGTTCCGGTCGGATGGAGACTGTTTTTGGGTTGTGCAGGTACTTCCTGGCTAACTCACGGATGCGGGGTGGCAGGGTGGCTGAGAAGAGGGTTGTTTGGCGATCATCGGGTGTGACTGCCAGGATAGCTTCCATATCCTCTACGAAACCCATGGAGAGCATTTCATCGGCTTCGTCCAAAACAACGGTACGCACTTCACCAAGTTCCAAGCGACCGCGTTTGACCAGGTCCAATATGCGGCCGGGCGTACCGACAACTACATGTACACCACGGCGAAGCTGGTTTAACTGTTGGGTATAGGAGGTACCGCCATAGACTGTCAGGACACGCACATCCATGAACTGACCCAAGGTCTGGATCATTTCGGTGACTTGCAAAGCCAGCTCCCGGGTGGGAGCAACCACCAAAGCCTGGGGCAGGTGCTGATCGGGGTCAATCCGGTCAAGGATTGGGAGGGCAAAAGCAGCTGTTTTACCGGTGCCAGTTTGAGCCTGACCGGTCACGTCAAAACCGCCTTGCATGAGCGGGATAATGCCTGCCTGAATCGGGGTGGGCTGGGTGTAACCCAGCGCGTTGATTGCCTGCACTAGTTCGGGGCGCAGATTAAAATCTTCAAATTGTACGGTCATCAAAACTCCAGTGTCTAAGTGATCGGCAGACAGCTTTCACGGCAAAATATTGCCCAAATGGCGCATACCGACAAAAATGTAATTTTTTACTCAGGGGGAAGCCTTGATAATTCCGTATTTTTCACAAATTGAGCTTTGCCTTGCGGCTCGGCTCTCCCAAAAGTGGCTTGTTGCTGCCAGTCATGGAACGTCCAAAACGTACACCCAAATAAAAAGTTCTCACATGAGAACTGCAGAAGTATATCACTGAATGATCATTATGGAGCAGTTTCGTAGAAGCAATTTAATGTGATAAATGTATGTGCTTAGCACGAAGGTACATCTGCAAAATAGTGGAAAACCTTCGTGAAGATTTTTTGAGCATGCAAATCCATTAAGATCATTCTGCAAGCACTTTGCGTATGGGTTAGGTTACAGCTTTTATGATGCAAGAGTGACAAGNNCTATCATGGAGGAATATATGAAAAAGCGTTTTCTGTTAGTGGTCGCCCTGGTTTTAGTGGCTGCCATGCTGGTTGGTTGTACATCTGAGTCCACATCTCTGCTGGATAAAATTAAGGATCAGAAAAAGGTAGTCGTCGGAACATCTGCCGACTATCCCCCCTATGAATATATCGATGACGCCGGCAACAAGACCGGTTTCGACATCGACCTGATGACGGAAATCGCCAAACGTATGGGTGTTAAGCTCGAATGGGTGGATATGCCCTTCGACAGCCTGGTAGCAGCAGTGGATTCCGGCAAACTGGATATGTCCATTTCCTGCTTCAACTATGATGAGGAACGCGACAAGACCGTCGACTTCTCTGAAGCGTACTACACCACCGAAGATGCCTTTGTGGTGAGCAGTGCCTTCACCGGAAGCATTGTCAAACCAGAAGATGCCGCCAACTACAAAGTTGGTGTGCAATCCGGTACTGTCCAGGACGGCTGGCTGACAGATAACCTGGTAACCCCCGGTCTGTTGCCTGAAGCCAATCTCTCCCGTTACGAACGGGTGGACCAGGCAGCCCTGGACCTCGCCAATGGTCGAATTGATGTACTGATGGGTGATTATGTGCCTGTTCAGGCATTGGTTGCCCAAAATCCTGATTTGCTAATTGTATACAACGGAGTGCTCTCTACTGGTCCGATCAACATCGTTCTACCAGATGGTGACGTGGAATTAAAGGCCGAGGTCGATCGCATCATCAAGGAACTTCAGGCTGAGGGTTTCATTGATCAACTGGCTGTAAAATATTTTAGCGAATAATAGCACTCTTAATCTGACATAGTACCAATTAAATCTGAAGGGGCTGCTTATTTAGCAGCCCCTCGATAAAGTGGAGTAGCCTTTGGATTTCGGTCAATTCATTTCCTACATCGCCTCAGGGACCATCTATACAGTTGGTGTGACGTTGATCGCGCTGCCATCCGGGCTCCTGATTGGCACAATGCTGGCGCTGCTCTATGTCTATGGCGGCAAAACTGCTGCCAGGGTAATGAACCTGTATAGTACGATCTTTCGGGGAATCCCACCAATAGTCCTTTTATTTATCCTGTTTTTTGCTGTATCCAAAGGCATCAACCTCTCTGCCTTTTGGGCTGGTTCTCTCTCCCTGGGGATGGTGAGCAGTGCCTACCAGATGGAAATCGTACGCGGCGCGCTGCTTTCTGTCAGCGGTGACCAGCTGATGGGGGCGCGGGCAGTTGGCTTGGGCCGGCTGCAAGCTATCCGTTATGTGGTCTTGCCCCAAGCGGTCCGGCTGGCAATTCCACCCTGGTCGAACGAAGCAGCGATCGTTATCAAAGACTCGTCCCTGGTGTATGCCCTTGGTGTCCCTGAGATCTTGCGAAAGGCGCAGTTGATTGGTGCCAGTTCGCAAAGATACCTGTTGGCATACCTGAGTGCGGCAGTAATCTATTTTCTGTTGGTATTTGCCACCACAAAGCTATTAAATATGCTTGAAAAGAAACTCGCTATCCCATCCAATCCTTAACCTGCGGAGTATTCGCCATGCCTAAACCCATTCTGACCATCAAAAACCTGACCAAAACTTACGGTGAGAATGTCATTTTTCAGCATCTTGACCTGACTGTCAATGAAGGTGACACAATCGTGATCATTGGTCCCAGTGGTACTGGCAAAAGCACACTACTGCGCTGTGTCAACTTGCTCACGCGACCGAATGATGGTCAGATCTGGCTCGATGACATGGAAATCACCGCCAAAGGCACGGATGAAGACCAGGTGAGGCAGCACATCGGCATGGTGTTTCAGAATTTTTTGCTTTTTAACCACCTGACTGCCCTGGGGAACGTCAAATTGGGCTTGACAAGGGTAAAAAAGATGTCCGATGAAGCTGCCACCAAGAAAGCCATGCACGAATTGGCGCGTGTGGGGCTTGCAGACCGCGCAAATCACTACCCCGGGCAGCTTTCGGGTGGGCAGCAGCAGCGCGTGGGCATTGCCCGGGCGCTGGCGATGGATCCGCGCATTATGCTCTTTGATGAGCCCACTTCTGCCCTGGACCCCGAGTTGATCGGGGAGGTTCTGGAAGTGATGCGCCAGCTTTCTTTGGATGGTATGACCATGCTGGTGGTCACGCATGAGATGGGTTTTGCCCGCGAGGTCGCCGACCGGATCGTTTTTATGGAGAAGGGCTACATCGTGGAAGAAGGCTCGCCGGATGAGATGTTCAACCATCCCAAATTCCCACGTACCCGCGAATTCTTATGGAAGATCACCGAATTGTACGGTAAGAAAGAAAAGGACGCGGAGTAATGCTGACCTGGCTGGGCTATTTTGAACGCTTTGGCAAAAACTTCCTGCGCGGCGCAGGGGTGACGCTGGAGCTGACGGCAGTCGGTCTGGCGATTGGCTTTGTGCTGGGGCTACTGCTGGCCTTGGCACGCTGTTATGGTCCCAAATGGCTGCAGCAGTTGGCTGGGGGTTATATTGCGGTTTTCCGCGGCACGCCGTTGCTGGTGCAGCTTTTTATCATCTATTATGGCTTGCCTGAATTGGGTCTCACCTTCTCTCAAAATATGGCTGCCTACCTGGCGCTGGGGCTCAACAGCGCCGCCTACCAGGCGGAATATCTGCGCGGCTCGATTAACGCAATTGGCTCGGCCCAAATGCAAGCCGGCAGATCAATCGGGCTCTCCAAATGGCAGACCATTGGTTATGTTGTTTTGCCCCAGGCGTTAAGGCTGGCGCTGCCGAGCTGGTCTAACGAACCGATTTCGCTGTTGAAGACCACCGCGATTGTATTTTTGATTGCGGTGCAGGACCTGATGGCGGAAGGCAAACGTGCCGCCACCGCCACTTTCGACTTTGTGGGGGTTTACCTGGCAGTGGCAGTGGTTTATTTGGTGATGGTCTTCGCGCTGGACGCTTTGCTCAAATTCCTGGAGCGCAAAACCAAAATCCCGGGGATGGATGTCGAGACAAGACGCTAGTCAATCGCAAAGGTTTCCTAAAATTCGTTCGGGTATTTTTCTGTTCGCGAGCTTTCATTTATACGTGAAAGCTTATTGACCAAGGTTAGACATGGTTGAGACCAACTATCATGTGGAGGAAAAAGATCAAATACCTTAGTAGTAAAACTTGGTCGAACTACACTTTGTGGAGATTAATTTGAAACTTTTAAAAAGAACTGGTTAACTGTAAAGGTTAACCAGCTCTTTTTCGTTGCTTGTCAAACTGTCTTAAGGCAGGTTTCCAACTACATCAAAAGTTGCCAAAATTTGATCGAGTGCGTCAAAGTCAGAATCTGAAATCATGTTGACGATAAGCAATACCAAGTAAGCTGACGGGTCATTGATCGGTCGGGCTGAGAGGATCAACAGTACGTTATCCTCGCCGAGACAATTTGTGAAAAGGTCGTACTTACCCTCGAAGGCACTGTCTTCATAATCGTAGCGGTCAGCCAGTTCACAATCCGTCATATAACTATCGCGGTATACATCCAATAACTGCACAAAGCCTCCCAGCTTGGCGATTTCGTCAGAAGCGGCATAGAAAAGACCAGGTTGGTAGTAGCCATAGGTAAAGGCTTCCAAATCAGTTGAGGCAGTAATTGATGCTCCGTAGGTGATATCACCGTCTACCCATACACTACCATCCACCTGGGCCCACTCTGCCGGGATATCAACCTGGATGGCTCCTTCGTCATCCTGAACTGTAACGTAGCCACCCGTTGCGGTTGAAGGGGCAGACTCGGGGGTAACATCAGTTTGTTCAGAAATTTGTTGCGCAAAGAAGTAAGTTTGTTCGAGGGTTCGTCCGTTGATCTGACCTTCTAATATTTCCTCAGTGGCAAACCGAAGTACTTCGAGCGAGTAGGTGTCGCTGGCCGAACGAGTGCGCAGGATGTCACAATAGTCTGACATGGTACCATCGGTAGCCAGAACCAAGCCCTCAAGCTTGGTGATAATATCGCCGCCTTTAATACCAGCTTTGTCGGCAGGTGAGCCTGACTTGACACTAGCAACCCAGATACCAGTGATGCTTCCATCTTCGTTGGAAACTGCATTCCCATTCACACCGATGGATTCGAAATCGACACCGGACTCAAGTTTACTGATCACCGATTGGGCGATCTCTGCCTTGATCGCAAAATTGGTATCATATTGATCTGATCCAGCGTAATTGATGCCAATAACCTTGCCATCAGTTGAAAGTAAAGGTCCACCAGAATTTCCTCCACGGATGCGCGCGTCATGCTCAATAACCGCATCCACTGAAGCCCAACTGGTTTCACCGTACGCGTTAGCTTTAGATATAATGCCTTTGGTCAGGGTATATTCAGGATCTCCGAGGGGGAAACCTGCTGAGTAGACCTCTACACCGGGGTCAGTGTTTCCTTCGTACCACTCAAAATAGGGGAAGCCATCACCTTCAATGTCAATCACTGCCAGATCCCAACATTCGGATACGCCCAAAATTCTGGCGTTAAGGGGTTTGGTGCTTCCACCGACCCAAACTTTGATCAAGGCAGAACCGGTGACGACGTGATTGTTGGTCACGGCAATTCCACTCGGGGAAATGATGAAACCTGAGCCGCGACCGGCAGTATTCAACAGCTGACCAAATTCGGGGTCAACAAAGGACCCCTGTGCTTCAATCTGAATCGTAGCAGCTTTTGCCCCCTCTATGCTATTGACAGCGTTGCTTGGCTCTTCGGTCGGCGCAATAATCATTGGTGTTTCGCTTGGCGCTGCAGGCATTTCTGTAGGGATCTCAACTGGGGCTGCTGGTTGGGAGCAAGCAGATAAGATAAGTGAAAAAAGTACTAGAATAACGATGACGCGTGTGCGCATTGGGTCCTCCTGGTTTTAATTCGAAATTAAATTGAGATACCCGTTATTTTACAATTTATTTAGAACTAATACAAGTGTTTGTAGAAGTATATTTTTTCGATATGAAACCTCTTTCAGCGCCAACAAATCAAAGACTCTATCATGACCTCCGACCTTGGACTCAGATGTTCATGCAAGAATCAGAATATTGGTGATACTCCTACTTCACGATCAACGACAGGAAGAGGTCTTCGCCTGGTGGTTCAACTGGTTGACCACCAAGCCAGAAACCGCCGCTTAATGTGTAAACTCCTCCAGACATAGCGCCAGCATCCGGCTGACCGGTAGTACCACTCAGGCTGTAAACACCACCAGTGCTTGAACCGCCGCCGGTTGCGATGAGGACTCCTATCCACAAGCACTTTTCAGCTTAACCCACATCACCTTGACAGCTGGTCAGGGTGAGTAGATGAGCAGAGATTGCGCTTACCTCGTAATTAACGGCAGGTAGAGCAGTTTTGG
This sequence comes from Anaerolineaceae bacterium, assembly GCA_003532515.1. Taxonomy (GTDB): domain Bacteria; phylum Chloroflexota; class Anaerolineae; order Anaerolineales; family Anaerolineaceae; genus Mesolinea. The sequence goes on from DOEX01000084.1 coordinate 7,097, forward strand.
CGGGGGCGTCAGTGAAATGTTGTCGTAGTAAATCGAAGAAGCGCCATTGGCAAAAAGATCCAGCGCGGCGATATTGTTGATCCCTCCGCCAGAGACTTCACCGGTCCAGGTAGCCTGGTAGAGCAGCTGACCACCATAATAAAACGCGCAAAGATCGTTGGTCAGGTCGATCTCCGTGCGCAGTTCGACCCACGTGCCCTTGATCAGTGGAAGCGTTCCTCCTGAAGCACCAGTATTTTCAACCTGGTTTGTACTGCTACTAAAATTGACCTGAACTGACCAGTTTAGCGTATTTCCAGCATCGTCGTACTGATTCAGCAATATAAAATAGGATTCGCCAGCAAAATCAGTGGGGATATATTGCCAGGCTGTATAGACCCATTCCCCAGCTATGTAACCAGAATATTCATGGACCAGGTCGGCAGCGGATGAAATATCGACCGAGTTTGGCGTACTTAGCGCCTGGGTGCCGCTGGTGTATGCGGTAGCAGCGGGACTGTTTTGCCAGCCTTTCCATCCTCCCAGACCATGTAAGGAGACGTCGGTTGCATAGCTGTCGAAGTTATCGGCCCAACCTATTGCCTGGATGAGATTATCTGTTGGCCTCGCCAGGTTTTCGATTGGTGAAACTTCGGAGGTCGGCGTGGTGGAGAATGCAAGCACGCTCTCCGTGTTAAGAGGAAGTGACAAACTGAATATTAGGATCATAAAAGTCAGGATAACCCTGGCAGTCACGTACAGAAGTGGTACTTTTTTCATCATTACTCTCCTTTATTGAATCAGATCGAAAATTTTCTTGCAAATTACCATATGGTACAAGTTTTTTCTATTAGTGTGTTTGGTTAGTGAATAATACTCAAAGCGGTCGAACCAGGTTGAAACAAGTATTGTTATGATATATGGGTTGAATATAATTATTATAGTAATTTGTTTGGGGAAATACAAGTACAAAAGAAGTATTTCATGGAGGTTTGTCCGGTGATTAACTGTCCTTCCGATTGGAGGGTTGTTTTACTTGAGATGCTGGCTGCAGTGATGGAAATGCAAGATGTCAGGATGAAAAAGTCTATGAAAAGAAAAAAGGCAGATTGCCACGCGCCTGACGGCGCTCGCAATGACAGAAGGGGGATTTAAATGAAAAAGTCTCTTGGCANNAGTCTCTTGGCAATGACCTACTCTCGAGCAAAGCAAATGCTGCCCTCTATTTTTGAAAATGGGAAGTAATATGAAAAATGCAGATTCCCACGCGCCTAACGGCGCTCGCAATGACGGGATAAGAATTTAAATGAAAAGTCTCTTG
>DOEX01000237.1:0-2395 GCA_003532515.1 Anaerolineaceae bacterium
TCGAGGTTGACCTCAACAGGCTTGCCACTATCTTGTTCCATGCGTTCCAATAAGTAGGGCGAAAGCCATCGTGAGACGACTCCAAGCACGTAGGCTGCCAGGTCGGTGTCCACCCAAGTGGCAATGTCGTCGTGAAAGACACCTTGCGAGAGAAATGCATGAAAACGTCCATCTCCTGAGAGCCGTTGACCCGTTTCCGGGTCAATGGAGCTGGTGACCGGGTTCTCGAAATTGTGACGACGCTCAACCTTTGCGAGAAGCGGATGCTTGAGTTCAAACGCCAAATCAATTTGCAGCAGACGCTGCAGATAACGAAATGTATCGAGGTTATTGGCAGGTAAAGGGAGAGTGGAAATTAGTTCCATTTTTCTGTCTTTAATAAGTTTGAGAACATGTTTATAAAGGTCTTCCATGTTTTCAAAGTATTGATAGAAAGAGCCTTTGGCGATGCCTGCGTTGTTTACAATGGCATTAACCGAAGCTGATTGCAGGCTGTTTTCAGCAAACTCCTGGATGGCAACGTCTTCAATGAGATAGCGCTTTTCCAGTGGAAGGCGAAAGAAAGTTTCTTTTGGCATTTTTCCTCCTATGACCGAATGGTCATATTATATGCAAGGAAGTTCCATTGTCAACATTTTGATAATGCGTGTATATGCTCAGGTATTTTGCTTATAAAAAGTTTACAATCTTGTACAACTCAAATGAACTTAAGATAAAATCGTCCTATGGAACATATTTACAGCGATCGCAACGAATACTTCAGCCGAGACAAAAACGGTCCATGTGCATTCTGTGAAGCGCAAGAAAGACCTGACAGCTTTAAAAACTTGATCGTGCATCGGGGAGAGTACAACTTTGTCATCCTGAATCTCTACCCCTACACCAGCGGGCATATTATGGTCGTGCCTTACGAGCACACCAACAAGTTGGAAGAGCTTTCGTCAGAACAGCTTTCTGATATGATGATTCTGATTCAGAAAAGCATTCGGGTTTTAATCAGACTCTATTGTCCACAGGGATTTAACGTCGGCCTTAATCTGGGCGATGCCGGAGGTGCAGGCATCAAAGAACACCTGCACTGGCACATCATACCTCGTTGGATAGGGGATGCAAACTTCGTTACAGTGATCGGAAAAACTCGCGTATTGCCTGAATCTCTCGAAGAATCTTACAGGAAAATCCTGGAAGCCTGGGACCTCGAATAAAAAATGAGAGCATATGCTGTCATTTTTTTACCAAACTTCACTTCGTGGAATCCGGACTACTTATCTCCCAGTCCTTCTACGTTCCCTATGCCCTGGATGCTCTGAGTCACAGTGGGGCTACCGTAATATTTCACGTCATAAGCGCCATTCAGGTCCATGTCCAGCGTATCGGTTGCCCAGACTGTAGCCGAGACAGCGCCCTCAATATGCAGGCTTACAGAAGCGCTTTGGAGATCTTCGGCGTCATAATTAGTTCCGCCTGCAAATTTGAGCGTTTGGGTTCCGGCTTGACCACTAATATCGATATCTGTGCCGCCCTGGATATCCATCTCAAGGGCTCTAACGTTTAAATTCGCCATATCAAGGCTCGCCCCGCCCTGTACCACGATCGACAGGGAGTCACCTTGAAGGTCATTCGCAACCAATTCTGAGCCGCCCTCAAAAACAAAATGCGTCAGGTTTTCGAATGTGATCGTGATGGTGGGATAATCGCGATCAGTAATCCAATCCCAAATCTCTCGAGAATGCTTTATAACCAGAACACCATTCCTGACTTCAAAGGTAATGCCGTCGACGATACTTTTAGGACCCTCGATTTGGATCGAGTGAGTGTCACCCTGGATAAGAATTATGGGACCGGCAGCTTCAATGTCAATCTCAGTAAATTCAGCCAGGTCTTCATTGATGCTTACCGGGGTTGTATCCTTGGGTGTAGATGTTTTCCGCGACATTAAGCGCGGAAATCCACAGGCTGTAATCGCAAAAATAACGATTGACAGGCTCAATAGTATTCTAAGTCGGTTCTTCATGATAACCTCATTCTTTCTGGTTCAATTTTACATCATAGTGAAATGTACCAAATTACAGGTAAATGTTTTTATTAAATATTTGGGAAACCTTGGAAAATCTCCCTCCACAAAAGGTAGCTGAGTAAAATGAGTCCAGAAAGGCATTTTTCACCCCCTTGGGTTTGAAGAGCGTAATTGCCGACGCAGCCAAGACGCGGCTGGGCTCTCGTAGTGGCGGACAACCAAGACCGACGTGGACGTTCCTCTACGTACCCGATCCACCAATTCCCCAAACAGATGCTCGCCGTTGGTATCTCCTTCGTAGGAGCCGATCACTACCAGGTCATAATCACGCTGGCGGGTTTCTTCAATGATCGCTGATGCCGGGTCATTACCACGAAC
>DOEX01000237.1:2419-6993 GCA_003532515.1 Anaerolineaceae bacterium
CTCATCATCCAATTCTTCGTCCACCATCCGGATCACATCAACACTGCCGTTGTCTGCTTTCGCCAGGCTTTCAGCAACCTGAATTGCGAACTTGGAGTGATAGCCACCACCAACTGGAACGAGAATGTTTTCCAGCCGGTCGATACCCCGGTCGAACAAGATACCGACATTCGTGAGTCCGGAGCGTATGATGGGATCCATGGTCTCGTTGAATTTTTTTTGTTCGCTTTCACCCACCGGCCATTTGAAGAGCAACAGACGGACGTTGTTGTCATTACGCATTTCGTTGATGATGCCTTCGGCGGGGGTAGTTTCGGTAACTGTCTTGGCATACATGGGAACGTTGCGTTCCACGGCATGTTTGATAAATTTTTCGAGAGTGTATTGGCGGGATTTTTCCAGTTGAGCTTTGGCAGTTTCGTTTTCTGAAACCTGGGGTTCGATCACTTGAAGCAGGCACATACTGACATCACTTTGAACATTGGCAATTCTTGCTCCCAACCGGATCACATTCTCCATGCCACTGTCTTGTTGGATTGGAACAACAATACGATATCGACCAGGATCCTGGCTGCGCTTGTGTTCAGCCTGCCAGGAAGCGAGACCCAGACGACCGTAATAATAAACGGTGAGGATAGCAAGGATAACGCCCATAAATATTAGCGCGCGCACTTCGGAATAGCGTAAGACGATCAGGCAAACCAGCGAGGCGACGATAGGAGTGAGGGGGAAGAAAGGCACTTTGAAAGGACGGTGAATAAACGGGTATTTTTTCCTGAGGGTGATCATCGAGAGGTTGGATAAAAACAAAACAAACAGATATCCACCAGAGGTGATGTAACTGAGGAAATCAACAGCACCAATTCCAGTAATCAGGATGGAGACTGCACCGATGAAGATGATTGCCAGGTAGGGAACCCGGACTTTGTTGAGGCGGGAAAGAAAACCAGGCCATGCGCCATCCCGGCTGAGCGTGAAACTTTCACGCGTGGCCGAGAGCATGGAGGAATTGATGGAGGTGAGCGCACCGACCATACCGGCAAGGCCAATAATGGTTGCACCGGGAGTGCCCAGGAACATGCGGATCGTGTCCGAAATCGCCGTTTCTGATCCAGCGATGTTACTGGAGGTGCCCATGGCGACTGTGATTACCAGAGTGTAGACCACCACAATCAGAAAAAGGCTGATCATGATTGCCAGCGGAATATTTTTAGTTGGATTTTTAACTTCTTCGGCGTCGTCTGCAATCACCTCGAAGCCGACATACATGGCATAGATCAGAGCGATCGTTCTGAGGATAATGCCAATATTGACTCCTGGATTTGCAGATTGGAACCATCGCCCTGTCGGTAGCAAGGTGGCGGTGCTAAAGCCATTGGGCATGGTGAAACCAGCGATGACATAGATGGCGAAAGCCACCAGCAGAATGCCCCCCATGATCACTTGCAGATTTCCAACCTTGGTGACGCCGAGGATATTCAATATGACAAACAGCACGATTGCTGCAATCGCAACCGCCCCGATGCCGAGTGCGTTGGCGGCTAAACCGGGGAAGAAAACCGAGACAGAGTAGGCAAAACCTACAGCCGAGAGCGCTGTATAGAAGGTGCTGGAGATGCTATCCATCGAGCCGACCAGGAAAGCAATCAAGCCTTTTCCCCAGGCTTCGCGCACGTAAGTCATTGCGCCGCCGGTCTCGGGATAAGTTGTCGCCANNGGTCCGGCTACTGCAGCAGCATGACCTGAAAGGATAAAGACGCCGGAGCCGAGTGTGCCGGCTGTTCCTAACATGATTACCTGCGGTAGATTTAATTGGCGCTTAAGTGTTCGTTTCCCTGCCATATTGACTCCTATGCTTGAAAGCACAAGGTTCGGCATGAAATGTACATCTCAAATGCCGAACCTGAAAATTTGTTATTTATCTAGGCGCTATTATATACCCATCAGGTTAATAGTGTAAAAGTCGATTTTTTGTTGTGATGGTTTTGCAGTGGATGGTTTGAGCTGGAGGAAGAACTTCTGCATTAAGAAAGCAAGACTATAATATCAGAAATTAGTATAGGTATTGATTGATCGGAGAAGCGATGGCAAAAAGGAAACTAAAGCGGCAATTGAACCTGCTCCAGGTGATTATGCTGGGAACTGCCGGCACAATTGCTGCTGAAATATTTGTCCTCACAGGGCACGTCACCCAGATCGCAGGTCCAGAAACGGTCCTGGCTCTGGTTTTAGCAGGGTTAATGACACTGAGCATTGCCCTGAATTATTGTGAACTCGCGACTACTTTCCCTGTGACCGGGGGTGCCATGACCTATGTGGGCGAGGCATTTGGCAAAGGCTGGCTGATGTTTCTGGTTGGCTCGCTCGATTGTCTCTCAAGCACCTTCTATGCTGCGCTTTCTGCGGTAGGTTTTGCGATCTCCCTGGCAATCTTCATTCCAGGTCTTCCAATTATTCCAATTGCCATTTTAGTGATCATTTTTGTCGGTTTTATGCACCTGCGTGGCGTCTCGAACGTGGGAAACTTCCAGATCCTGCTGGGTGCATTCTTACTGGCAGTTTTTGCGGCTTTCGTCTTCAAGGGTTTTACCAGTGTAGGCGGTTTTCAGATGGAAACTTTTCTGTCTGGTCGCTCAGTGTTTCAGAATCAAAGCACGATCGGACATATCGGACGAATGTTGTCGGCAATCGCACTTACCTACAATGCCTATGTTGGCTTTGAGGTGATCGCGGATGATGCCGAAGAGATCATGAAACCCAACAAGAACATACCGATTGGGATCCTGGTGAGCTTGCTTTTGACGACCTTGATCTACACGAGTGTCAGCATGGTCGCAATTGGGACGGTCCCGTTCACGCAACTTGCTGGATCGGAAACTGCCCTGACGGATGCCGCAGCGCGATTTTGGCCCACCATCGGTATACAGATCATGGGAGCAGCTGGCATTGTAGCAACCCTGACTTCAGTAAATTCGGCTATGCTCTCCGCCACACGGGAGGCTTTTTCCCTCAGCCGCGACCGTGTTTGGCCACCTATCTTTTCGCGTCTCAGTCACTGGCGAACGCCCTGGATGGCTATTCTTATGGTAGTGGTGGTGAGCGCTCTGGTTGCAGCGGTCGGTTTGGTCGACTTCCTTAGCTTTATCTCAAGTGCTGGATATATGTTTGTCCTGTTTTGGGCGACGCTGTCAATGCCGAAATTGCGCAAGAAATTCCCTGATATCGTGCGCCCATTTAAAGTTCCTCTTTACCCGCTGACTGTTATTGCGGCAGCTGTAGCAGGCTTATTGATCATTTCCTTCGCAAATCCGCGTGCGCTCATATTCTTAGGATCAGTTATTGTACTCTTAAGCATCTGGTATTTGATTTCAAGCCGAATGAGGGTGAGACGAGAACTCAACTCTCGCCTGGAAAACCAGGAGGGGGGTGGAAAAGTAATGATTGCCGCCAAGAGCCCGGAGACCGCTCTGAGCCTCACCAAGCTAGCAACGAAATTGGTCAATCAACAGGAAGATACTGGCATTTTGCTCTTTAGCGTTGTGAAAACCCCAATCAACCTGGATTCTTCGAATGTGCCAGCCTTGGTCAAACAGAAAAAGGAAGAACAACACCACATCCTGGAGTTGGTCACACCCTATGCCGTCGAAGAAAATGTGCCCATCTACGCCAAAATCAAAGCTGCATTGCGAGTGGAAGAAGCCATCTATTCAGAATTAGGTCGGCATAAGGACATTAACCTGGTAATGCTGGGTGTGCCGGAAGAACGCTTCAAGCTGGAACATCCGCATAACATCCTCAAAGAAGTGAACATGATGGCAAACCGGAATGTGGCGGTGTTGCGTGACAAAGGACTGCCCGAAGAAATCCGGCGAATCCTTGTGCCGGTGGGTACTGGACCCAATGCTCGTTTGGCACTGCAAATGGCACGGGATATTGCTACACCAGGCGATGCGGAAGTGGTTGGCTTGCGCCTGGTTCTCGGTGAGACAGACGACGAGCGAATGGAAGATGAAGAATTGCAATTACACGAAATTGCTGACGCTGAATTGGGCGAGATCACAGAAAATATCAGCTTAAAAGTCAGGAAGGCGGAATCAGTCGCCGATGAAATTCTGAAGGAATGCCATGAAGGAGGTTACGATCTGCTGATCATGGGTTCTGCAGAAGAAATCTTGGTTCCGGATCAGGTGTTTGGTAAATTGAACGATTATCTATTGGATGTGGTGCCCTGTTCAATGATGATTGTTCGCAGGTATCAGACCGGTACTACCCTCTGGATGCGCAAACAATTGAAAAAAATTGAACAGTAAGGTTTGAAAAAGGTATAATCGGCGCATGCGAATCAATTTGTCTAAGGAATGGTCGCTGGAGATTCCGGACGATATACAGCACCGCAAGGAAGGCGAACATGTTGTTTTTTGGAAGCCAGGCTTGACTCTTTTAACGACCATCTTTGCTTATTCAGGCGAGAAGCACCGCCAGGTTTTATTAGCTAACCTGAAAGGCAGGGTCGAGGCGGAAAAATTGGAGAGCATCGTCGAAAACGAAGGTGACATCCAACGCTTCGCCTACCT
>DOEX01000060.1 GCA_003532515.1 Anaerolineaceae bacterium
CAAAATCGGAGACGAGGATCAGGGCAGGCTGGTCTTCGGGTTTGAGGGCGCGGGTATAAGCCATCGCCTGCGTGAAGGCGGCGTCGAGGGATTTCCCGCGAGATTTCATTTCGATCAGGATCTTGCCGGGCAGGTAGTAGTCGATGTAGTTGGTGAGCCCGGAGATGGTGATGACGGGGTGTTCGTGAAAGCCATCGTGCCAGTCCACGCCGAAGACTTCCATGAAGTCTTTTTCGAAGGTTTGACCGTCTTGTTTTTCGTCACCGGAGCAATCTCTCCAGCGTTTTTGGAAGGTAATGGCACGAGTTTCAATTTCGGTCCAGGTGAGCATGGTTGGATTATAACAGGGAGCAGAGTGTGTAGGGTGGGTTCCGGTCTTGAACCCAGCACGAGTTGGAATGGTTTAGTATAAGTGGACGAATGGTGGTGGGTCGCGGAGTTAATTCTGATAAATGTTTGTGGTTTTCATCCACGTTTTGCAGATTCAGCGCGACCCACCCTACGAAGATGCTTGACCGGGAGACCGTGGAAGGTCTCTTACAGACCGATGTGAGAAAAGATTTGTTGATGCTCCATCATGATCTTGTCCTTTTCCTTCGAGGAAGAGCTGCGACGATAATCATTACTATGACCAAAGGGCCAAATAACTGTCCAAATGCATCATATACCTGACGCATCATATCAGGGGCAACAAGCAATAAAACAACACCCAATACAACGAGCAAACCAAGATTTTTTAGAAAATTTTTAAAAAATTCCACAGCCTACCTCATCATTTTTCTACTTTTTTCGACTAACCGAAAGAGATTATTCGGATAACTATATGAGAGTTGTTATATAAACACAATCGTTAATATTCACAGTTATTTAGTATTATGCCCTGACCTCAACGTTTTAAATAGACTGGAAGAAGGTGAACTTCCAACCAGGTGGTCTGTGTCTAATTAAATAAACCCAAAATCATTAATTTAAAATATGTAGGAAATAGATCAACTGCAAGAATCAATATAAGGACGATCAAAATTATGAATAGTAATGTATTTGTAGTTCGTAAGTGTTTTTCAGACATGATGATTATCTCCATGTTATCCTCAAAAACTCGATAGGAGGTCTTAAGCCCTTCTTAGAACGATTTTGTCTAAAAAATATTGTTATGGATCCGGAAGGATTCGAACCTTTAGCTACAAACCCCTGTAGGCTTTATTCTACCAGAATTATTTGACAAATGAACGCTCAATGATGGGAGGAAAGCGCAAGCTCAATCCCGGGCAGGCAGGCAAGTCAGTAGGGTGGAGTCCGCAAAAGATGCGGATTCCACCTGGCACGAATGGCGGAGTGCCCAAAAACAGGGCATTCCGCCCGACTGGATTGATATAATTGGCGTGTGACTTGGTTTCCCCTTCCCAAAACAGAACATTTGTGCTATTATTAGCCAGCAACACCCGCACTTTACCAACAACCACTTTTTACACTCAAACCCGGGTTTTGCACTATCAAAAAACAGTGTAAATAGTGTAAATAGTGTAAAAACCTAACAGGGAACAGGGAACCCTTACACAAGGCAGGCAGGAAGCAGCGAAACAAAAAACGGGAGACAAGGTTCGTCTCCCGCTTAAGAGTGAGGTTCTGTTGACTACTTTGTGTTTTTTGCGTTCAACTGGCTGAAAATGATGGTTGCCACGAGCACGACCAGACTGATGACCACGGTGACAATCACAGCAGGGTATTGCGAGTTGAAGCCATCGGGTAAGGGCTTGTCCATCAGGTGCTTGATCAGGATGCCAATGTAAGCCCAGACGATCACCAAGCCATAAGCAACATCACGATGCTTCAGGGTTGTTACGACACCGATCAACAAGCCGACGACCAGGATGACGACCGTCCAGACCACCTCTGAAATACCGAGTAAATTCACGGGTGAGCCAAGCTTGTCAACCAATAGGGTTGTGACGTTGGCGATGGTCGCCACGATGATCCAGCCAAAGTAGACACTGAAGGGAAGACGAATGAAGACTTTTTCGGTAGTGGTCAGCTGCTCTTTGTGGATGCGGATGTAGATCAGGGCAAGGCAAACCAGGATGATCAGCATGAACAACAGGGACAACAGAATGTTTTTGTAGTGCCATGCGAAAATCCAGGCGATGTTTGCCAGGGAAGAGATGGCGAATAGGGTCCCTACCTCTTTCAAAAGCGCGGTTTTGACCTCTTCGCCTTGCTTGCGGAAAAGACCGAGTTGATAGGCGGTGTGTGCTGCCAGCAACAGATAGATAACACCCCAGATGGTGAAGGTAATGCCTGTCGGGGCGAACAGGTTGGGATAAGAATTGGAGATATCCCCGGTGATCATGCCATTGATCGGCAGCGCGTTGGCGAGACCGTTGACGATAACCATGGCAAGATAGGTAATAAGAACCACGATGCTAATTGAATTTATTTTTTTCATAAATGTCCTCATATTTGTTTAATTTGTATAATACGAGAATCGATTATAGCAAAAATCATAATTCATTTATACGGTTTGTATAGCCTTTTCGGTCTGGGCACATCAAAAGTTCATTCACTAAATAATTGAAAAAAAGGTTTATTAATGAATAATAGGAAGACAATCAATTGAGTCACTCGTTGAAAAACTGGATATCAGGGAAAAAACCTAACGCTTTACCAAGGTTCTGTTCCAATAGTTAACTGGTCTTGCCCGGATTTTCCAAAGAATAAATGTAGGTATCTTTCCAGATTGGTTCGCCGTCATCGTCTCTCCAAAAGAAGACATTTTTCTCCAGATAGGCGGTACGGGTGAAACCCAGCCTTTCCAACAACTGCCATGAGCTGCAATTCTCGGGGTCACATTCCGCAATAATTCTGTCTACACCTGTCGAAAACGCCTCGCGGATGAGAGCAGAACAGCTTTCGATTGCGTAACCTTGCTTCCAATAATCTTTGTTGAACACAAAACCGATCTCAAGGATATTGTTTTCTTTTTTTCCGAGATATACATTGCCGATCAACTTGCCGCTGGATTTCAGCTCAACCGCGACCATCTCGTCTGATTCAATTCGCCGATTAAGCTCTTCCCGAACCTCCTCCAAGGTCAACGGGCGGTATGGTTCGTACTTAACCACATCGTCATCGGACAGTTACTCGAAGAGATCCGTCAAATCATTCTCGGAAAAATTTCGTAATACTAATCGATCAGTGGTTATTTTCATTGTTTTCTGACGAGACAAGAATGGAGTCGAAGTCGGATATGGCAGAACACCTCACCCCCGCTGCGCGGACCCTCCCCNNTCCGCCATTGAGCTACAGGCCCTGAGGGTATCCAGAATTTGCCAATAGATTGAACACACGCAGGATGGTATAATCCATTAATAATTTATTAAATCAGCTTATTGATTGGTTTTTGATGCTTTATCCACCAAAACTGGTGCAATGATCGCGTTTGAGTCAAGTGGTTTCATGTGGGAGAAATTTCATGAAAAAAACGAAAAGTCAGTCTTGGATGCAGTTATTGATCAGCGGAGCGTTGATATTCATGGTTGTGCTCAGTCCGTTAGGTTCAACCCCCGTTCACGCCACAGATATTCCGGTGCTTATCAGCCCGATTAATGAAACTACTACTACCCCAGATCTGGAGGATTTTCCACCATTAGCCATCCCGGAGTTTAAATGGACAGAAGTGGAAGGGGCAACCAGCTACCGCCTTCAAGTCAGTGGCGATATCGGTTTCACGACAACTGCCGTGAATATCACGACGCCTAACACAAGCTATACCCCAACCAGTTCAACCATCTTCCCGGACGGGGTCTGGTATTGGCGCGTGAGAGTGGAAGCCCCTGCCCCGATTGGCGAATATAGCAGCGTCTGGAGTTTTTCGAAGCTATGGGCGACCGAGACTAATAAACCCATCTTGAGTGAGCCGGCAGATAGCGCAACGGTTGAATTCTACGACAGCCCACTTTTTTCGTGGGGGCCAGTGATGGGAGCCGCGGAATATAAACTGCAGATTTATTCCAGTCCAGGTGGCTGGGCGACCCTTGACTACAGCGCGACAACTTTGGCAACTACCCATCAACCGAATGAAAAACTGGCCAATGGTACCTATTATTGGCGGGTGGTGCCAGTCGATGTCGGCAGCCATGAGGGCACTCCCAGCGAGGAGTGGTCGTTTATCAGTGCTTACGATCCTGTTGAATTGGCATTGATAGAACCAGAGAATAATGCTATCCCCACATTTACCCCAACTTTCAGATGGACTGCCGTACGCGGCGCACAATACTATCGGCTGCAGTATTCCACCGATCCGAGTTTTAGCGCAAGCGTGACCCAAGTTGATACCCGCAATACCTCATATACCCCAATCACCACCTTACCCAATGATGTCAATTACTATTGGCGTGTGAGAGTTCATTCCGGGGATTCGATTTCAGACTGGACCCCTTCCTGGACTTTTATCAAGAGATGGGATTTCAAACCAAGACTACTGACGCCGACAAATAATTATCAGCATCAACGCTTCCCAGTATTCAGCTGGACACCGGTACCTGGAGCGAGCTACTATAAAGTGGAAATCAGCTTAAACGCTGGCTTCAGCCCAATTTACGATAGCGGTAACACAGCCAATACGTTTTTCAGCCCGAGTAAATATAATGGCACGCTGAATACTTATTACTGGCGGGTGACTCCCTATGACGGCAGTGGGAAGGCTGGCGTTCCCAGCAACACATCTTCTTACAGAAGCTACAACGATTCAGTGGCTCCAAGCCAGGTTTATCCATTGTTCTACTACCCACCAGACACGTCTTACCCACCAGACACGTCTCTGAACCCAAATGAGGACCGGACAGTAGCGCTGCCAGTTTTCATTTGGAATCGTGTCTCCATCCCCAGTGGCTCGCCTGAACATGGCAATATTTTTGCAGACGCCTACCGACTCCAAGTTTCCACTGATCCGACTTTTGCATCGATTTTATGGACCGTGGATACAGAAAACACAACGGCAACGCCCACAACTGGCAATCCCTTCACTCCACTTACCGAAACTGATTACTTCTGGCGAGTACGACCCCTAATTGGCGGAAGTGAAGTCGGCGAATGGAGCCAAATTTGGAAAACCAGGTTCGATCTTTCGATGGGTTTACCCCCCGAATCAGACCCAATATTGATCCGACCCACCAATAGGTTTGAATTTGCCGAGTCATCACCTTTGTTAGAATGGTTCCCAATCAGCGGCGCCACGGGTTACGAAGTACAAATCAGCGATGATGATACTTTCAGCACCATCATTGACAGTGCCTCAGTCTCAAATCCGGTGTACGCCCCTACGAATAGCCTGGCGCAGCGTAGTTTGGGTGATGTGGACTTTGGGATTTACTATTGGAGGGTGCGCAGCCTTCCTGATGGCGTTTGGAGTGAGACGCGTCGCTTCCAGATCGCGGCACAAAGTCAGTGGCAGTTCTCACGAACGATAGGTGACTTGGCTAACCGATTGCAGATCGGCTCTGATCCTTCTGGGGATCCTGAAAATCTGGATTTCGACGTAAGCAATTTGCAGGTCGCCCAAGCCAGCGACAGCTGGTACTTTGGATTTGCTACACCTGTTTCTCCAACCAATAATGTCACCTATGCGCTTTATCTTGATATCGATCATGAAGTGGGTTCTGGTGGAACCTTTGACGCCAAAGGATATTCGATCAACACCATCTCAGGTTACCAGCCTGAATACATTGTTTATGTACTTCAGAATGCGGGTACATATTCTGCTGACCAAGTTCACCTATATCGTTGGACAGGCGTAACGTGGGACACCGTGAGTATTCTCAGCGCCATTGGCGGAGAACTTGTCCAGGAAAGCGGCTATGTTGAACTAAAAATCCCCAATACAGCGATTGGTTATCAGGATTCAACCGGCAGTTACGCAGTGTCGTTAGTAAGCCTGGAAGCAAATGGGGTTGGGCTTCCAAAAGACAGTGTTCCCTCTGACCCATCTGCCACGAGTGACGGAATTATCAGCCGATTTGCGAACGTGATGGAAAGAATGAACCTGGTGATGCCACCGAATGATGCTGGTGTAGACCCAAGCACCTATCCTTCTGTGCAACCGTTCTTCTGGGATTGGCCGGTACTTTCACCCTGGTCTGGTGCCATCATAACCGCTTACCTTGATCCACTCTTCACCACAGTGGTTGAGTCGTTCAACTTATCTTGCAGTTCATACCCCACTCCAATTACAAATTATGCCCAGACAGCCCATGCATGGAATGATGATTTTTTGGGAGATAATACCTACTACTGGCGAGTTCGACCTTGCTATTGGAATGGAAGTGAAAGAATTAATTATTATGGTGCCTGGAGTCAGGGGTGGCGCTTCGAACGGGAAGGGTTTGTTCCGGAAACCTTATCCGCCTCAGTGGCATTTGCCACACCTGCCTTCTCATGGTATATGGTGGAAGGCGCTGAATCTTATGACCTGCAAGTGGATGATGACCCCAGTTTTGGTTCTACGGCGATCAATATCAATACACGGCAAAATTCTTATACTCCTCAGAGCACACTGGCAAATGGGCAGTACTATTGGCGTGTCCGTGTGCGCCGAAATGGTAGTGTAATCAACGATTGGACAATCAACCAGTCCTTTATACTTAATTTGCCAACCCCTGACGGGTTGACTCCTGAATCAGGGAGTATTGTTGGCCGAGCCCCTACACTATGTTGGGATCCATTAGTGAAAGCTTCGGATTCAGC
This sequence comes from Anaerolineaceae bacterium, assembly GCA_003532515.1. Classification (GTDB taxonomy): domain Bacteria; phylum Chloroflexota; class Anaerolineae; order Anaerolineales; family Anaerolineaceae; genus Mesolinea. The sequence goes on from DOEX01000060.1 coordinate 6,739, forward strand.
CCCAGATATCCCAGTACTGGCAGCATGGAAATATCGCGTCCAGATCAGCAAAGACCCCAATTTCTCTGCAATCTTCGATACTGTCGATACAGAACAAAGTTGTTGGACACCCAAAAAGGGTTACGATGATGGTGATTATTACTGGCGGG
>DOEX01000192.1 GCA_003532515.1 Anaerolineaceae bacterium
TGGTAGATTGCCACATCAAGCTTTTTGTGTTCCCATAGAGTAGGGCTACAGCCCATTTTCCGGCACAATTGCGCCAGGAAATGCCTGGCGTCAGGCAATTCATCCCACACCTGGGGCAAAAAGGTTGCCCGGCGGTGACCTTCGGAAAGAATCACGCCATCTTCCCCTGGTTTCAGCAGAGAAAGTAAATCCTCAGGGGTGTCATATTGCAGTGGTTCAGGCTGAGATAGCCTGGAAACCTCAATTTTGATCCCTGGCAGTTCATTTGGCGTGAGGGGATTGAAGCGCGGATCCTGGCTGGCGGCCTGAACAGCTCTTTTTTGAACATCCAGATACAAAGGCTGATAAGCTTCCAACGTGCCGATACAACCGCGCAGCCTGCCAGCGATTGTAAGTGTTACAAAACTGGCACCGTTCTCAATGAGTGTGTAGCTATAGGCGTGGGGATCCAGCCTGGGCAAGGGTTGATTGAGCGCAGTGGCATTGACTGCTTCGCGTGCTATGGTGAGCAGTTGTTTTTTTTCATCAAGGCTGAGTTTCTCTGGCATAGGATTTGCACCATTCCTTTCAGACCAATTTTGGTTAACTCAATTATACAAAGATTACGCATCATTGCCTAATTTTTTTGAAAACAGGAATGACTATGTCAAAGCAAATGCACCAATTAGATGACGAAGAAAACCCCGGCAGCTCCGGATTCTGGCAACGAAATCATGACAGAAACGAGCCAGAAAAACAATCAGGATTCTCATTGAAAGCTGAAGCCCAGCATGGCTCCTCGCGAGGCAATGGACCTTCCGGGCAGGAAGTGCATGGCATGGGGAAGCAGAACCCCTTTGAAAACTGGCGGGTCAAAGCTGCGACCACCAGGCAAGAACCGATCCTTCCGCCAAATAGCACTGCCGTAACAAGCGCCTTGGGCTTGATCTGGCAGGCAATTTCAACTGTCATCCTGGCAGGCGTGATCACAGCCACCCTTTTTTCTCTTTGGTTCCCAGGTAGTTTGATGCCGGGCAATTTAGGGCAAAAGGTGGCAGACGCTGTGGCAGGCGGCGAGAGTGTAGTCCAAACTGAAGTTGCCGAAGGAGTTTTACCTGCCAACTTCCCCACCAATAAAATTGGCATTGTTGTTGGGCACCGTGGACACGATAGCGGTGCGGTTTGTGCCAATGGCTTGACCGAACTGGAAATCAACAGCAACGTAGCCACTTACGTTCAACAAAAACTGATCGATGCTGGTTTTGAAGTGGAATTATTGGATGAATTTGACTCAAGACTCAAAAACTACCAGGCAGGGTTGCTGCTTTCGATCCATTCAGACTCTTGTGACTACATCAATGACTCTGCGACAGGTTTCAAAGTGGCTGCTGCCTTCTCCCAAAAAGGAGATCAAAGCTCTTCCCGGCTAGTACAATGCCTTTCAGGCCGGTATGCGAATATCACTGGTTTAAGGTATCATTACCAGTCAGTAACAACGGACATGACCTCTTATCATGCGTTTGAAGAGATCAACCCTTACACAACTGCCGGAATCATTGAACTGGGCTTCATGAACCTGGACCAAGAGATTTTGACAACCAAACCCGATCTTCTGGCAGAAGGTATTGCCAAAGGGATCAGTTGTTACATGAATAACGAAGAGGTACAGCAGCCATAATTTATTGGCTAAGCAAAACGAATGGTTGAGCAAGGTGATAGCGCTGGAAAACTTATCCACCAGTCAAAACAAGCCATCCTGGCTGGTGATGTTGTGCTTGCCAGGCAACTGGCAGAGCAAGCGTTGCAAATTTCACCCAATAATAGCGATGCAAAACTGATTTTAGCAGGATTCTCTGCGCCAGAAACCAGCGTGCGTCTCCTGCGTGACGTGCTCGATAGCGACCCCCAAAACCCCTTTGTTTATAAAGCCATGCGTTGGGCGGGTACCCGCACCCGCGAGGAAACCGCTGCTCAATGGGCGGTGGCTAGCTTGGCTGAACTTCCCCCTCCTGCACAACCCCTGACGGAGCCGGTTGTTTCAACCCAACGAAAAAAGAGACCCGCCAGGGCTATGGTTGGTTTGCTGCTTTTGGCTGGGCTAATTGTATTCAGTCTATATTCTGTTGGCATTATTCCCGACCGACCGGTAGCCGGACAGCAGTTCTTGATCAAGAATGAAACTACTCTGCTGGTCAAACCAAGTTTGACGCCCACAAATACGGCTACGCCCACCAACACTCCCACCAACACGCCCACGCCTACACCGACCAATACACCCACCAACACGCCCACACCTACACCGACCAACACGCCGACGCCCACACCAATACCCACCGAAACACCAATCCCAACTGTTGAGATTGTTCCTTACGTTTATGAGCCCGATCCCTTTTTGCCTCCGGGCGTGGAGCCTTTGGGTGAAAAATGGATTGACATCAACTTAAGTGAACAGAAACTATACGCCTATGAGGGCAATGAACTGATCTATTGGTTTTGGGTTTCAACCGGATTATCTGATACTCCTACGGTCACCGGAACTTACTATGTTTACATCAAGTTACTCTATGATGATATGACCGGACCCGGCTACTATTTGCCGGATGTCCCCTATGTAATGTATTTTTACAATGGATATGGAATTCACGGCACCTACTGGCACAATAACTTCGGTTATCCGATGAGCCATGGCTGCGTGAATATGGAGACCAGCGAAGCCGGCTGGTTATACAACTGGGCTTTCGTTGGGATCCCAATTAACGTACACTATTGAATATGAAAAATTTGAAACTAACTCGTAGAAATTTTCTCAAATCTATGGGGTTGGGAGCTTTGGGCATGATGATGACTGAAGCCTCGCCCGCCTCTGCCACTTTGTTTGGATGGGGTCCGGACACACGTTTGGGACGTATTTTGCGCTACAAATTACAAGTAAAAAAAGAACCGGATCATCTGGCTGACACACTGGACACGCTCATGTACGATGAGGTTTTGCCAATCTCCAGGATGATCTACACACGCAACATTTATGGTAAACGCCTGGGCTGGTATGAACTCGGACCGGGTCAATATGTGGATGCTACCTGGGTTCAGCCAGTCTTTAACCGACCTAACCCAATTGATCGGAGACCGATCCCCGAAGAAGGCTGCCTGGGTGAGGTGACCGTCCCACTCGCTCCGGTCTACAGCAAACCAAACGTCCGGGATATTCACCGAACCTTTTATTATGAAAATAACTTCTGGATCAAAGGTAAAACAACCGACGAAAGGGGCTTTCCCTGGTATGAGTTATGGGACGATCTGAGCGGGGTCTCGTATTTTCTGCATGCCAACACGATACGAAGGATAGAACCCGAAGAAATCACTCCTCTGAGAACGGAAGTTCCCCAGGACCAAAAACGTCTTGTGTTGGAACTGGGGTACCAGGTTGTGCGTGCCTACGAATTCAACAAGCCTGTCTGGGAAGCTCCCGTATCATCGGGAGTAATTGATGGCTCTACGCCGATTGGTCGCTGGATGACCAACCGCAAACGCCCTTGCCGACGAATGATCAACGAGCCACATAACCCCAATGTATACGACTTGCCCGGCGTTCCCTGGGTCAGTTACATTACCATTGATGGCGTTGCCTTCCATGGGGCTTTCTGGCATGCCAATTGGGGTCATGTTATGAGTAATGGCTGCATCAACATGAAAAACGATGACGCCAAGTGGCTCTATCGCTGGACTACGCCAGTTGTACCCTTTAACCAATATTTCCAGGAAGATGTTATTGGCACACGCGTCGATGTGGTCACTGGTTATGGTGATTTGCCAAAAGAGTAATTGTTAACCTAATACTTATAGAAAACCCCTATAATGTAGCAAGAAAAGGACAAAAGGATTTTTGTGAAAAAGGCAATATTTGAAGGTATGGTTTATGATTCGCTTGAGAGGCAACTTCCAGTTGTCTATGTTGGCGATGAACCAACCTATGTGATTGATGACAGCGGCTTCGAACGGCATGTATCGGCTGGGGATGTTGACCGGCAGGTGTGGAACTTCTTATCCGAAGGGATTGAAGGTAACGAAGATATCCTAGCCGAACAGGTAGCAAAATTAAGCGGTCAGGACGATATTTTCTCGCTGGCGATGATCCGCAGACAGTTTGAAAATCGAGATCAACAATTCTTTGAGCTGCAAGAAAAAGGCTTTCCATACGACGCACGAATGTACATGATCATGATTGGATTTAAAATCGTAGTGAATCATCGTGGTGAAGTGCTGGAAATAAAGCAGCCTGCTGTGACTAACGGAGATGAGGAAGAGTAACTTCCTCTCCGCTTCTCATTTTTACCGCGGTGACTGATAAAATAGAGTCAGAATGATGATGCCAATAAATATTATTGAAGTAAACGAAGAGACCTTCGAGCTCGAGGTTGTGACCTACTCTTCCCAAAAGCCTGTGGTAGTCGACCTTTGGGCTCCCTGGTGTATTCCTTGCCGTGTGCAGTCACAAACCCTTGCCCGGCTTGCCCAGGAGGCAGACGGGGAATTTAGGCTGGCACGTATCAATGTTGACGAACAGATCCGTCTGGCGGAACGCTTGAAGGTGACTAATGTCCCGGCTATCAAAGCTTTCGTGGACGGTCGGGTCGTGGCAGAGTATCTGGGTGTGCTATCGGAAAAAAACTTACGCCTGTTTGTCGATCGGATCATGCCGCGCACTGGCTCCCTCTTGCTCGTCAAGGGCAACAGCTTGATGCTGTTGGGTGAATTTGAAGAGGCTGAAACTGCAATTGAACAGTATGTCCTTGAAAGTCACGGAGACCCAGCCGGTTTGCTTGCGTATGCGCGGGTAGCGCTTTTCCAAGGCAAAGGAAAGACCGCTTTGGATATTTTGGAACACTTCCCAAACAGCCCAGAATTGACTTTGAGCACGGTTTTGATGCCAGTTGCCAAGGCTTATAACGACCCGGAATTAGATAAAATTGTGCTGGATAATCCGCTCGAATCTGCTTTTCGCAATGCCATCCGCCTGGCAAAACGCGGGAAAATCCTGATTGCGCTAGATGGCTTGCTGGGTGTCCTCAAGAAAGATAAGAATTATCGTTCTGGGCAGGCGAAGGCTGTCTATTTGGGATTGCTGGAAGTGCTGAGCGATGCCCATCCGGCCGTTCGCCAATATCGCTCTGATTTATCAACCGCTTTGTTTTAATTTATTTTTATCAAATTAATCGGAACGGCTGGGTGTCCGTTCCCTACACAGGTGTTTTTATCTCAACTTTTCCAAACCCAGCTCTATCCTTCGCAAGCTCTCGTCTTTACCCAAAATGGCTGCCAATTCTGTTGCTCCGCCGGGGGAGGTTTCTTGTCCAGACAAGGCTGTTCGGATCGGCCACATCACTGTGCCCACCTTGAAACCTTGTGAGACGGCTAATTCTTTGAGAACGGCGAATAAAGTCTCGTTGGTCCACTCATTTATCGCCGCGAAGAGTGGTCGCACCGCTTGAAGAATGGTTTTCGAACTTTCCAGGGTCGATTTCGACTTGTCGTGCGCAAACAATCCAGCTTCATAGACAGGCAACTCACCAAAAAAGCCCACCAGAGCAGGAATGTCGCTCAAGTTTTCTGTGCGCACCTGGATGAGGGCGCTCAACTGCTTTAAATCAAAGCGATCAAACCCAGCCGGGTAGAAGGGCAGGGCTCGGCTGTGAAATTCCTCCGGGCTTAATGCGCGGATGTGCTCGCCATTCAACCAGCGCAATTTATCAAAGGAAAACGCGGCGTTGGATTTGTTGATACGGTTCATGTCAAAGGCTGCAACCAACTCAGGTAACAGGAAATATTCGCGCTCGTCACCTGGGTTCCACCCCAACAGGGCCACATAGTTAACAATCGCTTCGGGCAGGTAGCCCATCCTGACCAGGTCTTCAAACGAAGGGTCGCCCTTGCGTTTGCTCAATTTGCTGCCATCTTCTTTGATGATGTGGGGCAGGTGGACATATTCCGGTCGCTCCCACCCAAATGCTTCGTACAGCAGGTTGTATTTGGGTGTGGAGGTCAGGTATTCCTGCCCACGGATCACGTGCGTGATTGCCATCAGGTGATCGTCGACCACGTTGGCAAAATTGTAGGTTGGAAAGCCATCTGATTTCAACAGCACCTGATCGTCCAGTTGGGCATGGTCGATGCTGATTTCACCATAAACGTGGTCAAAAAAGCTGCTCACGCCCGGTTCCGGGATGCGCTGACGGATGACTGGCAGTATCCCTTCATCGAATTTTGCCTTTACTTCTTCCGGGCTTAAGTTGCGGCATGGGTCGCGATAGCCCTGCACGCGCTCCCCGGTAATTTCCAGAGCGGGTTTGTCTTCTTTTTGGCAAAAGCAATAGTAAGCATGCCCACTTTGGATCAATTTATCGGCATATTCTTTGTAAATCGGCAAGCGCTGGCTTTGAGTGTAGGGTCCATAGCCGCCATCTTTGTCTGGTCCTTCGTCGTATTCGATCCCTGCCAGGCGCAGACCGTTGTAGATGGCCTGGACAGATTCCGGAACATTGCGATTTTGGTCGGTATCTTCAATACGCAGAATAAAAATGCCGTCCGCTTGTTTGGCGGTCAGGTAAGCATACAGCGCGGTACGCAGGTTTCCGATGTGCATGTAGCCAGTGGGGCTGGGGGCAAAACGAGTTCTAAACATAGTCACTTCCGATGAATAAGATGGTTAAATCGTACCATAAAGTTGTTTATCATTCCGAGGAGGATATGTAGGGAACTGAATGTATGTTACAGCTATTTCTATTGGAGACGTGCGGTCAAATTCCGTGCTCGGTCATGAGACCGGCACGAACATGATAGAACATTTTGCCCTCACCCCCGTTCGCTGCGCTCACGGACCCTCCCCCTCAAAGGGGAGGGCTTAAAAAACCAACAAATTGAGACCTTGCGGTCAAATTCCGTGCTCGGTCATGAGACCGGCACGAACATGGGAGACCGGTATGAACATGATAGAACATTTTGCCCTCACCCCCGTTCGCTGCGCTCACGGACCCTCCCCCTCAAAGGGGAGGGCTTAAAATGCCAATAAACTGAGACCTGCGGTCAAATTCCGTGCTCGGTCATGAGACCGGCACAAACATGGGAGACCGGTAACATGATAGAACATTTTACCCTCACCCCCGTTCGCTGCGCTCACGGACCCTCCCCCTCAGAGGGGAGGGCTTAAAAACCAACAAATAGAGACCTGCGGTCAAATTCCGTGCTCGGGTTGCCCACACCACCTTCGGTGGCGGGGTACTACGTAAGACACCGGCATGAACAACGTATTCTATGAACGGCGAATTGAGGACGGGAATCTGTTTGATCACTCATCTGTCGAAACGTCCTCAATTTCGCCCTACGATTGTAGATAACCATATACCCGTTATGAAAGAATGGCTATGAAGGACAGTAGTCCTACACGGACATGATACCCTCACCCCCGTTTCGCGGACACCCACTTTCGGCGGGACTTCGCCTCCCCCTGAAAGGGGAGGGCTTAAAAACCAACAAATAGAGACCTGCGGTCAAATTCCGTGCTCGGGTTGCCCACACCACCTTCGGTGGCGGGGTACTGCGTAAGGACACCGGCACGATCAACGTATTCTACGAACGGCGAATTGAGGACGGGAATCTGTTTGATCACTCATCTGTCGAAACGTCCTCAATTTCGCCCTACGATTTTTGTTGTGCAACTTGTAGATTCAAGTCAGATACCTGTTCGGTGAAGACGCCGGCATGATTACAAAAATCACTGCTTACAAGCAGCTCTGTGGTGATCTATAACGTATTTATGCAAATACTGACCTGTGTAGCTTTTTGGATTTGCGCAGACCTGCTCCGGTGTCCCCTGGGCGATAATTTCGCCGCCGTTTAGACCTCCATCCGGACCGAGGTCGATGATCCAGTCTGCAACCTTGATGATATCCATATTATGCTCGATGATCAGCACCGTGTTACCACTTTCCACCAGGGCTTGCAAAACCTCGATCAACATATGCACGTCTGCGGCATGCAGACCGACTGAAGGCTCATCCAGGACGTATAATGTACGCCCGGTGGCGATGCGGGAAAGTTCCTTCGCCAGCTTGACTCGCTGGGCTTCACCACCCGAGAGCGTGGGCGCTGGCTGACCAAGCCTGATGTAACCCAGACCAACATCGTGCAATGTTTTCAGACGGCGTTTGATCTTTGGGAAGGCTTCGAAAAACTCAATGGCACTCTCAACGGTCATGTCCAGCACTTCGGCAATATTTTTCTCTTTGAAGCGCACTTGTAAGGTCTCGTGGTTATAGCGGGTGCCACGGCAAACTTCGCAGGGCACGTACACATCCGGCAAAAACTGCATCTCGATCTTCAACTGTCCTTCGCCCATGCAGGCTTCACAACGACCGCCTTTGACGTTGAATGAAAAACGACCCTTCTGGTAACCGCGGATCTTCGATTCAGGCATTCCTGTGAAAAGATCGCGAATGTTATCGAAAAGCCCGGTGTAGGTGGCTGGGTTGGAGCGTGGTGTGCGCCCGATGGGGGTCTGATCGATATTGATAATCTTATCCAGGTGTTGGGTTCCTTCGATGCCCTCATGCTTGCCAGGACTAGTGTGGGCACGCATCAGTTTTCTCGCCAGGGCGTTATATAGAATTTCAACCAGCAAAGTCGATTTACCCGAACCGGAAACGCCGGTTATGCAGACGAGCTCCCCCAAGGGGATTTCGACATCGATGTTCTTGAGGTTGTTTTCAGTGGCACCCAAAATTTTCAAGAACTTGCCATTGCCTTGTCGGCGTGCTTCAGGGAGGGGCACGATTTTTCTGCCGGAAAGATAGGCGCCAGTAATTGAGTTTGGCTCTGCTTCAATATCTTCAGGTTTTCCTTCTGCCACCAGCCAGCCGCCGTGCTCTCCAGCTCCGGGTCCGAGATCGACGATCCAGTCCGCGTTGCGCATAGTCTCCTCGTCGTGCTCCACAACCAGGACCGTGTTTCCCAGGTCTCGCAACCCTTTGAGGGTATCCAGCAACTTATCATTATCACGTGGATGTAAGCCGATGGAAGGTTCATCCAGCACATACAAAACGCCCATCAGTTTGGAGCCAATCTGGGTTGCCAGGCGAATACGCTGGGCTTCTCCACC
>DOEX01000043.1 GCA_003532515.1 Anaerolineaceae bacterium
TCAACCCGCACCTGGTTTTCGTACTGCCAGGCGTAATCGTCATAGACGAGCGCTTTGGTGACCTTCGCCTGGATTTCAGCCTGGCTGAGTTGGGCAATCTGCTCTTTGGTTAACTGCAATTTCATTTCAGCTTCTACCGGCACTACCCTTGGAGTCTGGTTCCAGGCCGGTCCAGCAAGGTGATGACCATGGAAAAGCAAAGAAACTACCGGCACCTGCAGGTATTTGAGCATTTTCCCGAGAGATTCGGGCAAAACAGAGTTGGTACCGATGTGAGAATAGCGCGCCTCGGGGTAATAGACCACGATCTGACCCTGATCGAGCAGGCGGCTGGTCTGGCGGATCAGGTCGATATCGTTGACAAACTTGCGTTTACTGATGCAGCCGACCATGCGCATAAGGCCCTCACGTCCGATGAAGCCATCCAGCGCGACCACGTAATTGGCACGGCGCGGGAAGAGAGCGGCAGTCATGATCTTAAAATCAAGGAAGCTGTTGTGGTTGCAGAGCATGATGTAGGGCGGCTTGACACCCTGCAGGTCGCGGGTGATCTTGGATTTGTGTTTCCAGACATCGGGGAAGCTAAGCGCCCAGGCGACTGGTGACAGGTAGCGCGCCTGCGGTTTGACCGGTTTGGCGAAATCGTAACGCGGAAAATCCGCGATTTTGGTGTTTTGAAGGTCAGGATTATAAAAAGCCATGACGTTGTTGCTGAAAATGCCCATGATGATGCCCTTTTCGAAATTTATTGTATAGATATTACAGGATAGTTAACAAAAGCACAAGGAAATAGTTACGGAGGTCATATTCCATGGCATGTGGCATTAGATGTTATTCCCTGCAAAAGAACAACAAAACGGGTCTGTATAACAACTGTTCCTTCCTGACGTAGGTTTGCGCAAAATTGATTTGACGGGGTACAATTAGGTTGGATTTACAACCAAATATAAAGGAGAAAAAATGAAAGGTAAAACTGAAATTATCGACAGCCTCAATTTCCTGTTAAGAGACGAACTGACCGCCGTCAATCAATACTTTGTTCACGCAGAAATGTGTGCCGACTGGGGCTACGAAAGCCTGCACGAGTCAATTGAAAAACGCTCGATCGACGAGATGAAACACGCAGAACACCTGATCGCCCGCATTTTGTTCCTCGAGGGTACCCCCGTTGTCAACAAACTCAACCCGATCCACATCGCTGACAACGTTGCAGCCATGTTTGAAAACGACCGCAAAGCCGAATTGGGCGCCATCGCTGAATACAACAAAGCCATCAGGATGGCAGCCGAGATGGCTGATAACGGCACCAAGAAGTTCCTCGATACGATTCTCAAGGACGAAGAGGATCATCTCGATTACATTGAATCTCAGCTCGACCAGATCGAACAGATGGGCATCGAAAGCTATCTGACGACCATCACAAAGGAATAGGGTGAGAACATGAAAACCAACGAAACTGTTATCGCGACCCTGAACGGGTTATTAAAAGAAGAACTGACCGCCATCAACCAATACATGGTGCATGCCGAAATGGCTGACGACTGGGGCTATCAAGCTTTCGCAAAAGTAGAAGAGCACACCGCCATCCAGGAAATGAAGCACGCTGAAGAATTGATCGCGCGGATTTTGTTTTTGGGCGGCAAACCGATCGTCTCTGAGATGAGTAACATCCGCATCGGCAAAGACCTGCCCAGCATGCTGGAAAACGATCGTGCGCTGGAACAGGGCGGCATCGACGGTTACAACGCAGGCATCAAAGTAATGGTGGAAGAGAAGGATAACGGATCCAAGCAGTTGCTGGAAGGTATCCTGGAGCAAGAAGAAGCTCATATCGATTATTTCGAAGAGCAGTTGGGTCAGATCGAGCAGATGGGCTTGCCCTACTACCTGACCACGATCAAGTAAGTAAGTTTTGTAGTTTTTTGTAAGCCGGGTTACCTTTGCCTGCCCTGGTAAGGGTCAACCCGGTTTTTTTCTGTCGGCTTTGTAGGGAACGGACACCCAACTGTTCCAAAAAGTAAGATTGCCACACCTGCCTCACCGCATCACCACGGTCACTGCGAGACCTTTTGCCATCGTGACTTGAGAGTTGGTGTGAGTTGGGCTGGCAAAAGGTCGTGGCAGTCTGCAGTTTTGTGTTGGTATTAAACGACAGCAAACAGGGAATGGCACCACCCTCACCCCGGTGCGCCCCAAAATAAGGGCTACCGAACCAGCCTTTGGCTGGACTTCGCCTCCCCTCCCTTCCACTGTGTTACAGGGATCTTCGACCGCAAGCGGAGGAGGGCATAATAATTTCCGCATCTGAACCCGTCTTTTTTTGCCTTTGTAGGTAACGGATAACCAACCGTTCCAAAAAATGCAGGCCCCCACGCCGACCTCACCGCATCACCACGGTCACTGCGAGACCTTTTGCCATCGTGACTTGAGAGTTGGTGTGAGTTGGGCTGGCAAAAGGTTGTGGCAGTCTGCAGTTTTAGTTTGGTTTTGAATTGGTAATTGCCACAGTCGCTACGCACGCAAGCAGTCGCAATGACAAGATTTCAGGATAGCTTTGCACTCCGGGTCCGACCCGAACTTGCTAAGGTTCGCAACCACATCAATTCGTATGACTACGCGCAATTTCAAGCGTCAATGCTCATTTTTTGAGTATTCAATTTCTCAAAAATTTCGCTATTTTTATCACACAACAGCTTTCCCCGTTTCGAAGTTTGGCATTGACACATAATTCACAACCTGTATAATAAAACTAAACTTATTTATCTCATTTCTGGAGAATAGCCAATGAACCAACGAAATTTTGTCATAGTTTTAGTACTAATCGCAGCTTTGTTAGCTGGTTGGATGTTCTATACCTCCCAACAAGCTGTACAGGCGGAACCAATTTCGGAAATCACCACCAAATACTGGAATTCAGGTCATGCGGATGCCGAATCTGAAGCCTTCACCCATTGGAATGAAGATGAACCAGCCGAAATTCCTCCGGTGTGCGCACGCTGCCACAGCACTTCTGGTTTCATCGATTTCGTCGGTGCCGATGGCTCTGAAGCTGGTAAAGTGGACATGCCAGGCGAAATCAACGACCCGATCAATTGCACCGCCTGCCATAACGATGCCGCCCACGCGCTGGACGCTGTCTCCTTCCCCTCCGGTACCGAAGTGACCGGAACCGGTGTGAATTCGGTTTGTATGTCCTGCCATGGCGCCATGTCGGCTGGTACAGACGTCGATAAAGCCACCGAAGGCAAAGAAGCCGACACTCCAATGGCTGATTCCAGCCTGATGGGACCCCATTACTTCCATGCTGCCGCTGTCCACCAGGGCGCGGATGCTGGCGTTGGCTACCAGTATGAAGGCAAAACCTACGTGGGCGCCTTCGAACACGCCGAGACCGTCAATTCCTGCACGGAATGCCACGATCCCCACTCCCTGCACACCCAGTCTGTCCCCAATTCGGACGCCAATCTTTGCTCTCCCTGCCACTCCAATGTCTCCGGTTTTGCAGATTACCGCAAAGTGACTATGTCTAAGGTAGACTATGACGGCGACGGAGCCGTTGAGCCCGTTTTTGATGAAATCGAAGGTCTGAAAGCCGTTCTCTACGATGCCCTGAATAAGTACTCCCAGGCTGTCACTGACACTGGCTTCGGCTTCAAATTTGATTCTTATCCCTACGCCTTCATCGACACCAACAAAGATGGCGCTATCGACGAGAGCGAAGGCATCTTCCCCAACAAGTATGCCACCTTCACTCCCCGCATGCAAAAAGCCGCCTTCAATTACATGTTTGTCCAGAAAGAACCCGCGGCTTACCTTCACAATGCCAAATATGTTCTTCAACTGTTGTTTGACTCAATTGAGGACCTCTCCGCTGTCAGCGGTGTGACCACCCAAGGTCTGACCCGACCTTAGGGTCTGGTCTCATAATTTGGACACAAGAAGGCGAAACACATGAGCCCAACAAACAAAAGAAAACTATTCTACACAATCTACTTTACGCTGGTGCTGCTTCCCGCGATAGCCATGCTACTTTCAGGCTATTTGCGCGGAGGTGAAAACCTGATCCGTGACCTTGCCGTCTTCCTCGGTTTTATTGGAATGTCGCTGGCTGGAATTCAACTGATTTCCATCGGTCGCATCCACTGGCTGGCAGACGCGCTTGACTTGGATAAAGTCTACAACAACCACCACTGGGTGTCACTTTTATCCGTTTTGCTGATCATTGCACACTTCATGCTGCTCAGCTTTTACAACCCGATCATCGCCGGCTTTTTGAATATCTTCAAGGCGCCCTGGATGATCGCCGCCGGTTCCATCGGTCTGTTTGGACTGCTGCTCATCGGCATCACTTCCGTACTACGTAAGTCGTTTAAAATGGATTACCGCTACTGGCTGTTTATCCACGACATTCTGACCATCATCATCCTTACCTTCGGCATGATCCACCTTTTCAAAGTTGGCTATTACACCAGCCATCCCTTTATGAAGGCGATCTGGATCTTCGAAATTGCTGTCTGGGTAGTCGCTTTTGCCTACATTCGCATCATCCGACCCATTCGAATAGGTCAGAAACCCTACATGGTCGAATCTGTGGTGGGCGAATCTGCTGATACCTACACCCTCACACTGGTTCCAGACGGTCACGATGGCGTGTCCTTCGAAGCCGGACAGGTTGCCTGGATCAGTACCGGTCCATCACCTTTTAATTTACATCGCAACCCCTTCTCCTATTCCGGTAGTTCTGAAGCACCTGGTGGCGCTATTCGCTTCTCGATCAAGAATTTAGGCGATTTCACCTCCACCGTGCCCCATATGCAAAAAGGTCAGCGCGTTTACGTGGACGGTCCTTATGGCACCTTCAACCTGGAAGATCCGCGCATGCAGAAGGGTCTGGTGTTGATTGCGGGTGGTATCGGTCTGGCTCCAGTGATGAGCATCCTCAATACCCTGGCGGACCGCGGCGACAAACGCCCTGCCTATGTTTTCTACGGTGATTTCAACGAAGATACAGCCCTTTATGCCGATGAATTTGAGCAGTTGAAGCCCAAACTCAACATGGCGTTTGTCCAGGTTTTGGAAAAACCGCTGCAAGACGACTACCCCCATCAAGGGTACATCACCAAGGATGTCATGCTCGAGCACCTGCCCCAAAACTACAACGAACTGTTTTACTTCGTTTGCGGTCCAGCAGCCATGCTAAGAGCTGTTGAGAAACACTTCGATGCGATGGGCATCTCTGATTCCCAGATCCACGAAGAAAACTACACAATGGCGTAAGCTTATTTCCAGTTTTTCCTAAGCCGGGTTCAAATTCAGAACCCGGCTTAGGAAAAACTGGAA
>DOEX01000070.1:0-200 GCA_003532515.1 Anaerolineaceae bacterium
TGCAATTGCTCTTTACAAAATTAGTTCAGTGGGGACGGCTGGCAAAATTACCAGTTATGTATGCGTCTTACAACCAAAACCTGGACACTGACGTCAGTCTGCTCGACCTGATCTTGCGGATCCCGTTGGCATTGCGACTGGGCGACCCGGAACGGGTGAAGACCTTCGTTTTGGATTGGGAAGCGCTGGATACCTGGCTG
>DOEX01000070.1:247-2995 GCA_003532515.1 Anaerolineaceae bacterium
TGACGTATGAGTTTCAGCTGACCGAAGTGATTGGAATAACCCACACAGCTGATGCGCGTCTGACGGAGTTAGCAAAACCGACAAAGACCCCAACACCCCCTGGTGGCGGTCTGCCAACTGCGACACCTCTTCGGACGTCAACGCCGTTACCCCCAGGGCAAACGCCGACGGTGCCCAGCCCGACACGAAGCGTGCCTTACCCGATCGACACCCCGGTTCCGACGGTCATCTGGGACACACCAACGCCATATCCCTAAGGGACAGGCGTTAGAGAAAAAATGAAAGAAATGAAGCAGAAAATCAACCGATTTATCAGGATCTTCGTGATCTTTGCTTTGTTGCTGAGTTTTTTCAATACAAATCCCGCCAAAACCTCCCCCACTCTTTTCTCAGAAAAGAAACGCACAATCAAAATTGAGGTTGATTACACTCTATATGAATGGTGGCTGCTTTCCTGGAAGACCTCGGAAGTAGTTTGCCAGGTATATACCGAACACGAATCCTGGCCAGATGATAGCGAAGTGCTTTATTATTGCGGCGCAGCGATACAGAAACAGTGGACACAAACCAACGCCTGTATGTACACAGGTGAAATCACGCAACTGGATGAATGTAAGGGTTTGTATCTGCACCTTGCCAACGTGACCCCCCTGGTAAAAGAAGTGGAAGTTAACTTGCCGGCACCTGAGGTCTACATTACCTTGGTCGGTTGTAATAAAGAACCCGGTCAGACTAATTGCAGCAGCTTGCCCTATTTAAGATTCCAGGGGTACGAACC
Source organism: Anaerolineaceae bacterium (assembly GCA_003532515.1). Taxonomy (GTDB): domain Bacteria; phylum Chloroflexota; class Anaerolineae; order Anaerolineales; family Anaerolineaceae; genus Mesolinea. The sequence continues at coordinate 1,026 of DOEX01000070.1, forward strand.
ACTGCCCAATGAAAGCATCATACAGATCGTCGGTCGCTACAATGGTATGGGCTTCAGCTGCCCAGGAGGGAACTGTGATTTGCCGCTCACGCCAACTGGCACGGATGGCGTTACGGTGGAATTTTGGGCTGATTCGAGTTATGGCGATTCCAGCGAGGTCTACACCGCCCAGATCAGGGTGATCCCCTGGGGTGATTTTGCCAACCCAGATAATCCTTCAGTAGACACGCCCACCTATTATGTGGATGTGCTCAGTTCCCAGTGGGCAGGGGAAGGCAAATCAACTTGCTCCGATATCTGGCAATCCTTCATGCCCATCGATGGTCCACCAGCCTGGCTGCGCACGCCCCTGCTGGCAGAGCAGCTGGAAAGCGATAACGAATACTATCTGCTGGCGGGAATGCTGATAAAACAAGGTATGGTGGATGCGAGTGACTGCCCAAACGGCGGACTGGAAGAAAATGGCGCGGCTACCGTTTGTGGAATGGAAGCCGCCCAACCAGTGGTGGATGATTGGCAAAACCAGTTCAACGCTGAAATTATCCAGGTGGCAACCCAAACCGGGATCCCAGCACAATTGATGAAAAATATCTTCAGCCGCGAGAGCCAGTTTTGGCCCGGCATCTATGAAAAAGTGAGCGAGGCGGGTTTGGGGCATCTGAGTGACCTGGGGGCTGATGCAGTTTTACTCTGGAACCCCAGTTTTTACTGCCAGTTTTGCCCGCTGATCCTTACAGAAGAAACCTGCCAGCGTGGTTTTGGCAACCTGGATCAAGATGAACAAGAGATGCTTCGCGGCGCTCTGGTTCAGAAGGTCAACGCGGCTTGCCCGGACTGCCCGGTGGGAATCGACCTGACCCAGGCGAGCTTCAGCATCAGCATTTTTGCACGCAGCCTGCTGGCGAATTGCGAGCAAGTGAGGCAGATCGTGTTCAACAACACAGGCAAGCAACCTGGGCAGCTCATCAGTTATGAGGACTTATGGAAGTTCTCCCTGGTGAATTACACCAGCGGTTCCGGCTGCCTTGGCAACGCTATTCAGAGAACAATAAATAACGGAAATTCTCTCACCTGGGCGAACGTATCTTACAACCTTGAGCTGGCTTGCCGACCCGGAATTGAGTATGTGGATGAAGTTTCGACTATGCCAGTGGAAGAAGCTGTAGGTGTTGAAGACTTTTTGGTGAGCCCAACACCTGAAGTGCCCATTGCCCCCACGCCCACTCCGCCCAATGTGATTTACCCGACCGTAACCCCCTACAGCACTCCCACGCCCTATCCATAAAAGGTCTGCGGAAGAACCGTCATCGCGAATTTATTATTTGCGGAACGGTTCGAGACCGTTCCCTACCGTAGGGCTGGGGCTCGACTCCAGCCGCTACTTCCGTCATCGCGAGCTCCTTTTGCGAAGCGATCTCACCATTACCCCGTCATCGCGAGTTTCTTTTGCGAAGCTATCTCTATTAGATGATTAACTACACAGCAGGAAACCACACACCAACCAGAGCTTTAAGTGACCTGGTTGGCGTGGACGAATTTTACCTAAGGAATTTGCCTATTTCTTACCCGAACGAAGCAGTTCTAACTCGGTTTCCAGCTCAAGTCGTTTTTCAACACCCGCCTGTTGCACTTCGTTCTGGACGTTACTGATGTAATCATTGATACGTGCTTTTATCTCTTCACCGGAGTAGGGAGTCAGCATTAAAACCAATGCGCTGCCAACCAAACCGCCTAAAAATGCTCCTGCAAGCCAACTGAATGATTTGCTCATAATTTCCTCGTTTCTTTATGCTTTTTATTATAAGAGGGATTACCCCAAAAACAAAAAATCGTACATATAACTAAAGTTCGATGCCCTGTCTCGACCACCAGTGCTCCGTCTTGAAAAATTAACCATCGCTCTGTATCTGTCGCAAATATGGCAGGACTGAATGGTCATATTGTGGAATGGGGCAGCCAAGCCCGGGAGC
>DOEX01000164.1 GCA_003532515.1 Anaerolineaceae bacterium
GCGGCGTTCATGTTGATCGTGCCTTGGTTTGCCACGACGGTTTTTTCCTGGTCAAGCAAACTGAGGGGAGGCAAAAGATCAGAACGTGGTTTTATTTTGACCTCTTTAACCGGTTTGTTGTTATTGGTAAGTTCCCCCTTGCGGAAGGCGAGAGGAAGCTCCATCTGGGTTGTTGGCTTGGAGGTTGATTTAACACTTACGCGGGAGGTTTGAGAGTTTTCCACCTCAACCTGGACAGGCTCAAATTCTGGCAGACCAGGATATTCATCCATAAAACCTTGTGGATAAGCCTTGAATTGGCTCATCTCGCCTTTAGCCCAGCGCTCTATACGAGATGCTAAACGTAAACCGAGGATCAGTAAAACCAGGGCTATGATCAACAATAAAATACCAGATGGGACATTACCCATCAGGTTGCGAAGCGGATATGCCAAACCAAAACCGACAATGCCACCTGCGCTGGTGCCCGCGTTGACTTTGAAAACCGAGTCATTAGCAAATGCCGAGAAAACGCCAAGCAGCAGGAAGAGCCCCAGTTCAATTAGCAATATCCGACCCAGTTTGAAGTCTTCGGGTGGGGATTTTCTCCACAACAATAGTATCCAACCCGTCAGAAAGACTGAAAGCGCGACCAAAAAGCGTCCCCAACCAAACCAGCGCCTCAGGGTAAAAACTCCGTTATCCACCAGCTTGCCATGAGTAACTCCCAACAATGCCATGACTAGGATGGCGCTTACGACGAGAAGAGATAAAGCAGTAAGGTCCCAGATTACACGCCGGGTTTTCTTTTGTTGTTCAAGTTTGTGCTGCACTTCAGCTTCCTGGGCTTTTTGAAGCTCAAGCGCTTTTGCCTTGCTGATTTTTCTTGTATTGGTCTTGATTTCTGCCACGTTTTTACTCCGCAAAATTGCCACGATAAACAACATCAACCTTACAATATTCGTGCCAAAAACAAGTTAGGAAGTTATTTGTCCTTCTCTTCCGGGGGACTTGAGTGATTTCCATTGCCATTGGCGCTGGCTTCCATCACAGCGATTTTTTGAGCGACGCTCTCTATGGCGATTTTCTGCTTACGGTATAGATCTGCTTCGGAAACCGCTAATTTTCGGGCGACTTCGCGCACTTTTTTTCCCTGTAGGAATTTGAGTTCGAGAATGTTATAGAGCAACCACTCACTGGTAAACTTTCGTTCCCCGCTGGGTTTAACCATCTCGATCGCTTCGGTCAATACAGAACGCAACGCATTGGTTCGGTTGCCATCCTGGTTTTCACTTTCCTCTTCAACCACTCTCAATTGCATAAGCGGGTTGTTAGTCAGCTTAGGACCACCCCAATAATGCGTTAGCGCGTCTTTCACCCAGGATGCCATACCTTCAGGCAATTCTGGCTGTTCAATGTTTTTTAGGGTGTCCACGTTGAAACTGGATGCTGCCCGGATATTTTGCAGGTAGTCCACCTCAGTTTGCAATGCTGAAAGGCTCTCGATCACTTGCTTTTGTATAGCATGATCTTTGATAGCCAGGCCAGCCCTCTCGGCAAGTTGGAGAATAGATTCCCTGTCTTCTTCTTTAACTATCCAGTTGTCATTTTTTACAAAACCGCCCAAGCCCAAAAGCCTTGACGTTCCATCTTCAAAAGCATATTCCAGGGGTACCAGGAATAAGCCCTGCCATTCGATCAAACCATCCTGGTCGACCAGGTTTTCCTGCGCTTCTTTGATGAATTTTTCATCAATCAGATAATTTTCGATTGCTTTTTGATCGCCTGTGCTGACTGACCTTGTCACCTTATCGCCTTCCAGCAAGGCAATAAACCCACCCGAAACGGGTAAGCGGTCGCTGATGAGTGCAGCAGTGGTTTCCAAAAACTGGTGTAAGTCCCGGTTGGTGAGCATCCGATCCTGCAAAGATTGGATCGTATCCAGCTCCTGACGGTCATCTCCCCAAAAAAAAGATTTTTCGATGTAAGGAGAGAACAGGTTGATGGCATACTGCAAGAGCAAGGTTCCGCCCACCATGACAATGGGCACATAGTAGATATACGAATCGCCTTGCAGCTCGCCATATCTGCGGGCTACTGTGGTGAGACCGAGCACAATTGCGGCTGTGAAAGGTCCGCGTAACAACCAGCGGAACAAGCGGCTCTTGATTTGTCGGTCCGTCCATAGTAAACCAAAGAAAGAGACGGTATAGGTCATTACGATAATGAAGAAAGTCGTGATCAAAGATGCCAGAATGCTGAGGAACCAAAACCAGTGCGGGTGGATTGAAAACCAGGTATTACCATGGAAGAGGAAGATGATGCTGCTGAACGCGATCGCCGCAGCACCTGCCAATAAGTAAATCATACGGCGTAAACCGGTCTTGGTGGCAGTGCGGATCATAGCCCGGACCAGATTGTAACTGACCATCGCCATCACGATGATGTAAAAGATGCCAAAGAAAAATGTGAGCTGGTTGCGCTCCAGGTAGAACATGGGCGCTTTTTCTGGAGTCAGCCCGCCAATTGTTACGCCAAAGAAAATAAGGATAGCGGCTGTTCCGGTTATGACGTAAGTGATCCAGACGAGAGTTTTGCGTCGCCCCCGGCTGGGTCTGCCGCTCACGGTCAGCAATGCGTCCGAAAAATGGAGATAAACCGCAGGAAGCATCACCAACCCGATCCATTTAAACTGCAGCCACAGCTGAATATACTCTGGTTTGTTCGAGACTGCAGCGACTGTTTCTCCAGTGTAAATCATTACCACGCACACCAAAATCAGGGCAAAGGTCTGAACGATGCGGTCCTTAAAATTGAATCCCGTTGTGTACATCAGCAGGGCAATCGCAGTGATCGCCACCGCCGCATACAGGATTTGGTTGAGGGTCTCAAGGACCAGTGAGAGGTTGATCATTAAAAGCATTGAATATTCACGCCTTATGCCAGTCTTTTTTGGAAGAAAAGGGCTGGATCCCCATTAGGGAAGTATCGATCCATGAAGCCGCATAGTTCATAGCCGGACTGCAAGGCTAATTCCACCATGGGATAGTTGCGCATGGGGGTTTCAATCAACACACGTTCGAGCTTACTTTCCACGGTCCAGCTTTCAACAACGGCAAGCATGGTTCGCGCTATTCCCTTATGCCGTAATTCAGGCATCACCACCAGGTCGCTAATACGGGCAGTACTGGGCAGGGTTTTGGCATCAATTACAACATAACTAACAACGATCTCATCAAGTTCACCGACGTAGATCAGACTGGCATCATCCCAGGACTTTAACAAGGAATCCTTATCCCGCATGTAACTCAGATGAGCCTCCCTGGGCAGCTTGACCGGTTGAAAAACAAAAGTGGTGGTTTCGGCGTCCAGGTCTGTCTGCAGGCGATAGGCATGCGTACTGGTGATACTGTGATCAATGCTGATCATATCTTCATAATGGTTGCTATTTGCTTTGAGAACTTTTAGTTTTGCCATGCGTCCCTCTATTGATTTGATGCGACTGTTACAACGATAACGCAAGCCGATTGTTCGACCCCATCATTATCCAGGGCTACCAACCTGAGCATATACTCTCCGGATGGCAGATCGCTTGTATACCAACTACCGAGGTTCTCATCGATTCGTGTGCCGCTACCCGCAGCAATGGTCTGCCAGTTTGGCTCTCCCATGGTTGAATACTCGTACTTGTACGAACCAAAATTTTCTGTATTAACACTTCCGACTAATTCTACAACACCTGAAATTTCATCCAGGTGTGCCGGGCTTTCGATTTCCAACACATCGTTGATGCAAGCGCTGTTGATTCCTTCTATTTCAGCCTGGGGATAGATTGTCGGGGTCGGAGTTGCGTCGGTTGGGACCACACCAGGCAAAGTGGAGGTTGGTGTGGTAAGCATTTCAATTGTGGGAGTCGCAAAGGTTGGTTCCTGTGCCAGTTCACCCGCCAGAAAGGTTGCGATAATAAACTCACCCACCGTCAACAATCCCACCAAGACCAATATTGAAGTTGCCGCAACCACCTTGCGCTGCGCTGCTGCACGCTCCAGTCCGAAAATTGCCCCGCGTTTTTCCTCCAGCGCAACCAAAACGCGACGCAGGTATACCAGGGCAACGATGCCCAACACCAAGTAGATCGGAACTTCAAATTCCGCTAAAAATCGAATGACATATTCCATTTGTATAGGTAATTATAGCCGGCGAAGGACTCCCCGGATGACTTTCATTAAATTTGGTGCCAGTTGGTCGCCAACCTGGAGAACTTCCTCATGGCTGGCTTTGTTGGTTCCATCCGGATCGATTTTATTCGT
>DOEX01000133.1 GCA_003532515.1 Anaerolineaceae bacterium
ATATTGTCATTCTGAGCTGTTTAATAGGTAAGAACCCTGTTGTCATTCTGAGCTGTTTTGCGAAGAATCTTAACCTGAAGGAGATATCAGAAATTATCTACTTAAAGATTGTTGCCAATCCCACTTTGATTCACAACGGATGTTTAGGATGACAGAGTTAATCCTCTTTTTGTGAATCGTCAAAAATCTCCTGGTACTTTTTGTCCAGTTCATCATCTGCCAGGTGCGAATAGCGCTGTGTTACAGCAATATTCGTGTGGCGTGCCAGGACTTGAGCCAATTTAAGATTGCCCGAGCTGCCGAGGATGGTTGTTACGAAGTAATGGCGAAAGGAGTGGGGTGTAATCGTCCCAACTGCGTCTTCTCCCAGGCATTCTCTCACCCGATCCCGCACAATCGCTCTGCCAGTGGTGGTTGAAATCGGCTTGATTTTCTTACCAGTAGCCTTATCATGCCTGGCAAAGACCGGCAGAGAAGCCAAAGCCTTTCCGCCCACGCCGTCCAATTCAGCCCGGCTGTGCAAATAATCTTTCATCGCTGTGAGACTCCGTTTCGAAAACCGCAAAACCGCTTCTTTATTGCCTTTGCCAATGATGACCGCCCGACTCTCATGCCAGTCAATATCACCCCGGCGTAAATTGCAGGCTTCATGCACACGCAAGCCTGTGTCAGCTAAAGTAATAAGAAATGCTCTGTCACGCAGGTTAATGAGACGCTCCTCGGTGCTATCAGTCAGCTTTTTGTTTAGATTCTCAGCATAAACAAGGACTGTTTCAATGTCTGATTTCGGAAATTGAGGCAAACGGATGCCTGGTCGGCGTGTGCGCTGTTTGATGAGAAGGCGAACGCGAGGCAGGTTGATCGGAGCCAGATTTTCTCCAGCAATATATTCATAAAGTCCAACTACTGCGGTCATGTAAACTTGTTCCGTGGCTGAAGAAAAATCCTTTAGAGCAGTAGCCATCCAGATCACGGCATCTTCTTTAAGTAAGTCAATCTCGCCGACTTCCAGGTCCAATCCATTCGCTGTCAGAACGTCACTAAATAAATGCATCGCATTGGCGTAGGTGCGGTAAGTGTTCGCACTTCGTGAGAGTTTGACGGAATTCAGATAACGTTTAATGCAATCCTTAATCACCATATAACCCTTTAATTATTGTATCTTTGCGTATAGATATAGTTCATGCATTACTTATCGTAACCATATTATACAGTTTTATCAGGAAGCGTGGGGTGGGTTTCTTAAGTAATTATCTTCAAAGATTACTAGAGGGGAGCCGCTTTGGAAGAAGTCGAGTATTCATTTGTATCAGGAAACTAATGATTTCGTTTGCGAGTACGCAGAATTCTGATTAATGGTGGCAAGGTTTTGATGGTCAGAAATGACCGGGATCCATATAACTGTTCAGTCGGCGGCTGCGTGGAGAATGGCGAAAGTCTGAAAGAGGTAGCAGAGCGCGAAGTTTAGGTGGAAACGGGCTGGAAGTTTGAAGTAGCGCGCCTTGGTTACATTCATGAAAACTTCTTTCAAGTAAACCGTGACAGCATTTTTGAAGGTTTGACTTGCCACGATTTGACATTTTATTACCTGATGAAATGGGAACCAAATTTTACTTTGAATGACATTAATTTGACGCTGGACGTGCTCCAGGAACACCTGGTTTGGCTTGATATTGATGGGTTAGCAAACACAGACTTGGTGGTGTATCCAGAATTCTTTTCTCAGAAATTGAAACAGATAAGTTTCACTCCGAAACACATCGTAACGATTAAATAAATCAAATCAACGAAGCAGAACAATCGGCTACGTTACAACTACTGATAAGGTGACCTCTAAACTCAATCTTCATGATTCGGCTTATAATTGTGTAATCATCCATTTGGTACAATTTGCGATCCTCCATCCTTTTGATTAGGCTATTATTTGAGAGGAGGCCAATAATGAGGTGTAGATTTGTTTATTGCGTAGCTTGGTTTCTATTACTTTGCATAATCGCTTCAGCATGCAACTCACAAGAACCACAAACCGCTGCAGAGATTTCGTTTCCATCCATAACGCCTGAAATTAATACGGAAGGTCTTGCGACGAAGACAGCAGCCGCACTTACTTCTACGCCGACTCTTGTTCAACCCACAACGACACCAACACCGACATCAACACCTGATCTTGCTGAGATAGCCAGGTTAATGTCACAGGTCGCACGCGGACAGGGAGTTGCGGATGCGGGTGTCTACGACCCTTATGCGCCAGGATCGCATCCCTTTGTGATCCTCGGACAATCAGGAATAATGCATTCATTCAATGACGACGTGCCAATCGAATGGCAGCCTAAAACAGTTAGCGAGACTGAGTTGGTGGTCACCGTCGAGAACCGTAGAGATGTATTCGACAGTCAAGAGTACGGCACGAGTACTGGAATTGGGCTTTTTACCATTTTTAGTTATCGCTGGTCAATGGACGTTAAAGCACGCTTGGCGCGCAGTGGGGAAATCCTGATGGCAACAACTTTGCTGGGTTCAGAACCACAAGCGTTCCCAGAGACCGCAACTTCTGACATGGCACCGGAAGGATCTTCGCTAGGCTATGGAGACCTTGAAAATTGGCTTCAAAATTGGTTGATGTGTGATGGACGCCCAGTGTGTCTGAAGCCATTGAGCACGCTGGAAGGGCACACGGGGGTCGTAAACAGCGTAGCGTTCTCGCCTGATGGAGAGACCCTGGTTTCAGGATCGGTGGACCAGACCTTGCGAATGTGGAGAGTCTCGGATGGGACTTTGCTGCGTAAGTTGGAAGGACACACGGATCAGGTGTATGGCGTGGCCTTCTCGCCAGATGGACAGACGCTGGCTTCCGGATCGATGGACCAGACTGTGCGACTATGGCGGGTTTCAGACGGGAAATTGCTGCGTAAACTGGAAGGGCACACAGGCGATGTGATCAGTGTGGCATTCTCACCTGATGGACAGACGCTGGCTTCAGGATCAGTGGATAAGACCGTGCGGGTATGGCGAGTTTCGGATGGGGCTTTACTGTACAAGCTATTTTCTAACGACGGTGTGATCAGCGTGGCGTTCTCACCTGATGGGCAGATGCTGGCCTCGGCATCACTGGACCGGACCTTGCGGTTGTGGCGAGTTTCCGATGGTTTCCTGTTGCGCACATTTTGGGGACACACAGACGCAGCGATCTGCGTGTCGTTCTCACCCGATGGTCAGATGCTGGCTTCCGGATCGATTGACAATGCTGTTCGACTCTGGCGAGTAGCCGATGGCACCTTGATGAATACACTGGAAGGGCATACGATCGCAGTTTTTAGTGTGGCGTTTTCTCCTGATGGGCAAAAGTTGGTTTCGGGATCAATGGACAATACCGTACGGATGTGGCGAGTGTCGGATGGGGCTTTGCTGAGCACGCTCAGCTCTGCAGATCCTATTGTGACCGTGGCGTTCTCGCCTGATGGTCAGACACTGGCGTCAGGATCAACAAATGGTACTGCGCGACTGTGGCTGGTCTTCAACGGGGAGTAAAGTCAGTGATTTGTAAAAGATAGGTAAAAGTCACACGAATCCTAAGCTTACGATAATGATACTTATCATAACCTAAGACCCAAATTGACCATTCTCTCTCCTCCCCTCTTTTTTTTATCAATTATGAAAGATATGAATTGTCGATAAGTAATTCCAAAGATACAAAAATCTTTTTGAAATGATGAGTCTCGAGACGTCAGGTTGAAAGACGCAACCTGACCTACATTTACAACCCCTACCCCTTCCATTTCACGATTGCATAAGGAATGAATTATCAATGATTCGTTACAAGAATAAATGATTGAATAGAGATGACAATCCTCGTGACGTCAAGTCGAAAATCGCAACCTGACCTACACCATCTATACTGATGATCTATGGAAAAGAAATTCAAGAATAAATGCAAAGCCTGGAAATATAGACTCAGAAGCAAATTTTCTGCATGGCGGATAGATAATCTTCACGTCAACAACCTCCATAAAACCCGTTCTAAAACTTAACCCCTCTCTTTCAAAACCTTCCAGGCACCCAGCCAGGGTTCGCCCAAACGATTTTTGTCAGAAACTTCCACCTTATTGAATTGCTGAGCCACCAGGATCAATTCTGTTGCAATTTTTCCCCAATCCTGCCTCAAAACAGCCTTCTCCAGGGCTAAACGGCGTCCTTCGGTCCAGTCCCATTCCATTCTGAAACGATCTGCCTTGAGCCAATAATCGCGTTTCTCCCAGGCTGTTGCGCTTAAGTCCACTGATTCTTCGATCTTTTCCAAAGCCAACACAACGTAGGCAGCCATATCCAGGCTTTCTTTATCAGGCTGCCCTTTTTGCATCAGTTTCCTGACAGCCAGTACGATCGATTTAGTAAGCCGGTTGCGGTAAGTTGTGCCGCTTTCACTTGGTTTAATAGTCATCCATTGATTCCTTTGAATAAATAATTGCCGGCAATTATACCAACTCCCCCACCCCATTAGTCAAAAGTTACAATAATAGGATATGTATATACATGTACTTGTGAATTTAGTATCAATTGGCAAATTTCACCCTTTCAACAAAATTCCTTTTCAGATATAATTTCTAATACAGACAAGCGTCTGGAAAACCGAATATTTTTCAATAGAGGCGCGGCGGATCGCGTAGAGACTTCGCAGGTTCCCAGGACTGGGGGAAGAATCGAATTATCCGTTGCCGAAAGGGCTAAGGAGAGTCCTCTCCCCTACCTTGGTGCGCCGAACCAACTTCGGCCACTGTCATGCATTCGCATGGAGCGCTATGTGTTCTTATTAACACATAGCGTTTTTTAATCGAAAGGGAATAAGATGGACAACGTTTTAATCAGATTACGTATAGGGACCGAACACGCCCACTATGGCGGAGGGCTGGTTGACGGTGCCTTCCTCACCAAGCTTTTTGGCGATGTTGCCACTGAGTTACTCATCCGCCGCGATGGCGATGAAGGTCTGTTCAGAGCTTATGACAATATCGAGTTTTTAGCTCCAGTTTACGCAGGTGACTTCATCGAAGCCAAAGGCTGGATCACCAGCGAAGGCAACACCTCTCGAAAAATGACTTTCGAAGCCTGGAAAGTGATTGCTCCACGACCAGACATCAGCGATTCTGCTGCCGAAGTGCTGGCAGAGCCTATCCTGGTTTGCCGGGCAAGCGGTACCTGCGTCACACCCAAAGATAAACAACGTCTCGGATAACACCGGGCAGAAACATTCCAAAGGAGAGAGTAATGAGTACCCACAAAGTGATCATCACCGCTGCAATTAGCGGTGCTGAAGTTACCCAGGAAATGAACCCTGCTGTCCCCTATACGATCGAACAGTATGTTCGCGAAGCCAAACTCGCCTACGCGGCTGGTGCGGCGATTATTCATCTGCATGCCCGTTTTGACGATGGCACTCCCACACAGGATCGTGAACGCTTTCGTGTGCTGATCGACGCGATCCAGGCAGCCTGCCCTGAAGCGATCATCCAACCTTCCACTGGTGGGGCAACTGGCATGACAGCCGAAGAGCGCCTGCAGCCAACAGAGTTAAATCCTGAAATGGCGAGCCTGGACTGCGGAACGATGAACTTTGGTGGAGATGATATTTTTGTCAACACTGAAAACATGATCATCGAATTTGTTGCCCAAATGAACGAGCGTGGTATCAAACCGGAATTGGAATGCTTTGATAAGAGCCATGTAGATATGGCTCTCAGATTAGTACGCAAGGGACATATCAAGCCCCCTCTACACTTCAACTTCGTGTTGGGTGTCAATGGCGGCGCCGCAGGGACTCCCCGCGACTTGTTGTTCCTCAAGGAGTCAATTCCTGCGGACGCAACCTTCACCGTCACCGGTGTCGGACGTTGCCAACTGGATATGAACGTAATGGGAATGCTCCTTGGCGGGCATGTTCGGGTTGGTTTTGAGGATAACCTGAAGTACGACCGCGAACGCATGGGTGTCTCAAATGCAGAATTTGTTGAACGCATTGTGAGGATTGCAAAAGAACTGAACTTAGAAATCGCCACGCCGGCTGAAGCCCGCCAGATTTTGGGCATGCCCGAGCGTGTTAAATAACAGACAATAATTGGAGGATTTGATTTATGGCTATGGGTAATAAATACGGCGCGCACCGCGTGATTGAACCAAAAGGGTTGCTTCCGCAAGCCGCTCAGAAGATTGAAAACACGATGGAGATCTACGACAATGAGATCTTGATCGACGTTTCTGCACTCAATATCGACTCTGCCAGTTTTCGGCAGCTTTGGGCCGCTTCAGAACTTAACGAAGATCGCCTTCGAGAGATGATTCTTGGTATCGTTGCTGAACGCGGCAAAATGCAAAACCCAGTCACTGGTTCAGGCGGTATGCTGATGGGCAGTGTTGCCAAAATTGGTTCTGCACTCCAGCATCGTAAGGATGTCAAAGTTGGTGACCGCATCGCATCCCTGGTTTCGCTTTCTCTGACCCCTCTGCATATTGACGAGATCCTGGCTGTACACCCTGAGATCGACCGTGTGGACATCAAAGGTCAGGCAATCCTGTTCGAGAGCGGCATTTATGCCAAACTCCCTGAAGATATGCCAGAAGCATTGGCTCTGGCTGCCCTGGATGTTGCCGGCGCACCAGCTCAGACTGCAAACATCGTCAAACCCGGTGATTCAGTTCTAATTTTAGGTGCCGGTGGTAAAAGTGGCATGCTCTGCGGTTATGAGGCTATGAAACGCGTTGGACCATGCGGCAACGTTGTAGGTATGAGCCGCAACGATCGATATGAAAGAATCCTTCTAGACAATCATTTTGTGCACAAATATTTTGTTGCCGATGCTGCCAACCCGGTGGAGGTGCTTGAAAAGGCGCTGGAATGCAACGACGGCAAAGAATATGACGTTGCCATCAATGTTGTCAACATAGAAGGCACCGAAATGTCGACGATCCTGGCAGTTCGGGATGGAGGGCTGGTGTATTTCTTCAGCATGGCAACCAGTTTTACACGTGCTGCCCTGGGTGCCGAGGGAATCGGTAAAGACGTGACCATGATCATTGGCAATGGTTACACAAAAAATCATGCCGAAATCACATTGCAGGAGCTGCGCGAATCGCAGGCGCTGCGTGAGATTTTTGAAAAGAACTACATTTAGACTCAATGAAGAGACAACTGGTCTAATTTAGATCCGGAGTAGCCAGAAAATGAAAGCTGAAGAAAAATACATCAACAAGCAAGGCGAAGCCAGAAGGAAAGAACTCTTTCCGGATATCCCTGATGAGAAATGGAATGATTGGCACTGGCAAGTTTCACATCGTATTTCTGATGTTGATACGCTCAAGAAGTATCTGCCGCTCTCACTGGAAGAGGAAGATGGCGCCAGAAAAGCTTTGGAAACCTTCCGGATGGCGATCACGCCTTACTATCTCACATTGATCGACCCGAATGACCCAAACGATCCGGTTAGAAAACAAGCAGTTCCTACATGCGAAGAAGCCTACCGCAGCCCGGAAGATCTCCTGGATCCTCTTGAAGAAGATGGAGATTCACCTGTACCTGGTCTTACGCATCGTTATCCTGACCGGGTGCTTTTTTTGATCACTGATCAGTGTTCAATGTATTGTCGGCACTGCACACGGCGACGAATGGCTGGGCAAAAAGACGAAGCCCGTACACGACAACAAATTGACAACGGTATCGAATACATCCGTAATACACCTGCTGTTCGGGATGTTTTGCTTTCAGGCGGCGACGCCATGTTGATGAGCGATAATCGGCTTGAATATATCCTATCGGAATTGCGAAAGATCGACCATGTTGAAATCATTCGGATTGGCACACGCACTCCGGTAGTAATGCCACAGCGAATTACTCCTGAATTCTGTGAAATGATCCGTAAATATCATCCAGTTTGGCTGAACACGCATTTTAATCACCCCAATGAAATAACTCCGGATTCCAAACGCGCCACTGCCCTGCTTGCTGACTCTGGTGTGCAGTTGGGCAACCAATCTGTCCTTTTACGCGGGGTAAATGACTGCGTGCATGTAATGCGCAAATTGGTTAATGGGTTGGCATATATCCGTGTCCGTCCTTATTACCTTTACCAGTGCGACCTTTCACTTGGGCTTTCGCATTTCCGCACACCTATCTCCAAGGGGCTGGAAATTATTGAAGGTTTGCGAGGTCACACCTCTGGCTTCTGTGTTCCAACTTACGTTGTGGATGCGCCAGGAGGTGGTGGCAAGATTCCAGTCATGCCCAATTATCTGATCTCACAGAACCCTGACCATGTTGTTTTACGAAACTACGAAGGCGTAATAACAACTTACAAGGAGCCAGAAGAGTATAAAAATAATTGCCAATGCCCGGTTTGCCGCGGTGAAGAGAAATCAGAACTGATCGGTGTCGCCAGCCTGCTTGCTGGTCAACAGATTACTCTGGAACCAGAAGGCTTGCTTCGCAATCGTAGAAAAAATCATAAGTAGTAAATGACTGACATGGATGCGAGTTCTTTCGAGACAACAAGATCACTGCTTGAATTGGCAGGGCTAGCTAACCTGCAATCTTTAGCCTTGATCGGCATATCTAAAAATGCCGGTAAAACCACTTGTCTGAACCACATCGTTACCGCCTGGCACACTTCTGGTCAAACACGACCGCTTGCGCTAACTTCCATCGGTAGGGATGGCGAACAGGAAGATATTTTAAGCGGTCGGGCTAAACCGCGCATCTACATCCCTGCTGGAACAATCATTGCCAGTGCAGAAGGTTCCTTACAGCGCAGCGATGCTTTGCTTGAGATTCTCGAACTTACTAATGTACGTACAGCATTTGGTGAGGTAATTATTTGCCGCGCGTTGAGCGACGGTTACGTTGAGCTGGCAGGGCCTGGCGCCTCGGAAGAAATCGCGATTATTTCTGAATTAATACTCCAGCATGAGCCGGAGTGTCTTTTCATAATCGACGGTGCTTTATCGCGGCGCTCTCAGGCAGGTTCAGACGTAAGTGAGGCGGCGATACTGGCAGTCAGCGCTGAAACCTCGGCTGTTCCTGAAATATTAGCCGAGAAAACTACTTTCGCTCTAAATTTACTTCAAACCCCAAGAATCAGCACAAAAGAGAGAACCAATTTGGCAGCAGCGATGAATGATCATCTTTCAGCGCGTGCCATTCTGCTGAGCCAGGGAAAACACCAGGTGGACTGTAAGGCAATTGATCTGCCGAGCCTGGTTGGTTTTGGACAAGATATTTCGAAAGAATTGGAGAAGAACACGTTTGTTGCCTTTCTGAAAGGTGCTGTCACTGACCAGGTAATTACGGAACTCTTCAAGGAGCCTCATTTTGCTAACCTGACTCTGGTTGTGGAGGACGGCACACGCTTGTTTCTCAAGCCTGAAAGCATGCACAAACTCCAAGGCAGAAAAATCGACCTCGCGGTGCTGGAAGCGCTGGATGTCCGCCTGGTTTGCTTAAATCCAACCCGTTCCAACGGACAACTTCTCAACCCGGAACTATTGCTGGAGGCTTTACGCTTGAAAATTACTAATATTCCAGTGGTCGACCTCGGACCTGCAAACTTGTGAGGAAACTATGCATTCTTCGGTCATGATCACTCCAGAATTGCTTCAACAAGTGGGCTTACCCTCTGTTTTAGAGGCGTGTCACTGCCGTACACCCCAAGGAAGTCGCATTAAGAAGGCCGTCCGGTTTTATGACGACCATTCTAGAGTGGGTTTGGAGCAGGAACTGGCGGCAATCTTTGGCCTGACAAACCTCATAAAAGAAAAACACCCTCAAGTAGTAGAAGTGTCGACTCAGTTATCGAGATTAAGGGAATTGCGGGGAACTTTTAACCGCCTTGAAAAGGGCGGATTACTTGATGATACCGAATTTTTTGAGCTCAAAGGTGCCCTGACAATTTTCAGCCGGCTGAGTAGACTTTCGGAGGTTTTGGACGCCGCTTCGGTGAGTTTTGAAGATACAACCGACGCATCTGTCCTTCTGGATCCCGCTGGAAAAAACAATCCGGCTTTTCATATTTACGATGAATATTCACCTACCTTAGCTGAAATTCGGGTAAGGAAGAAGGACCTTGAAAGGCAAATAAGCCAGTCCAAAGGTGCCCAGCGCAAGACATTGCTTACAAAGCGAGCGCTGGTTATTGCTGAGGAGGACCAGGAAGAAGAACGGATTCGCTGGGACCTGGGCGACAAGCTATCTGAATGGTTGCCTCAAATGCAGCACAATGCTGAAGCCTGTGGTTTACTCGATTTTCGGTTGGCAAAAGCTGACCTGGCAGTACGCTGGAATGGTACTTTGCCTACACTGGAGAAAACTGGTCAACCCTGCATCCTGGTCAACGTTCGCCACCCCCAGGTTGCTGACCATCTTGAAAAGCAAGGGTTGGTGTTCACACCCATTTCAATTGAGCTGCAAACAGGGACAACGATTTTGACCGGTGCCAACATGGGCGGTAAAAGCGTCGCACTTAAATCGATCTTTTTAGCCTTGCTGATGGTGCAGTTAGGTTACTTTCCAATCTGTGAGAGCCTACAAACACCCCTTTACGACTTCTTTGCTTTCGAATCAAGCCAGGATGGCGACTTATACCGAGGGCTCTCCTCTTTTGGACTCGAAGCGGTCAAAATTCGGGATCACTATCGCAGAAATAAAACTGAACGAGGTTTTATCGTGATGGATGAGCCTTGTAAGGGTACGAATCCATCAGAAGCGACTGCTATCGTACAAGCCTTGTGCAAGAGCTATGGTAGGTCAGAAAGCAGTTTTTTCATCGCAACCCACTATCCGGTCTCCCCGCAACCCGGAATTCGCTTTTACCAGGTGAGAGGTATACACCCGGAAGCATTGCAACAACTGCCTGCCTACCAGGCAAGACCGGGTTCTGAGCAAGGGGAAGGGAACGAACCAAAAACCGGAATCTCAACATTGGTCAAAGCCAATCAACGTGAAGATCTGACTCGTGTTCGCCGGATTCAAAATTTAATGGATTATCGGCTGGAAGAAATTGAAGGCAAGCACTCAATACCATTTGGTGCAATAAAAATTGCTGAGCTGCTGGGAGTTGACGAAATGCTACTCCAGGAAATAAAAGCAGCCTGGCAGGAGGAATGATGGCAACACTAAGATTAGACTGGGAGAAAGTTGAACAAGCACGGGAAGCCGCCAGGCAAATTGCGGAAGATACCAACGCTTACACCCAACAATTCACAACAACCACGGTAGAGCGCTCTATCTGCCGTTTACTCGGTATCGATGGTGTCGATCTCATGGGCGTTCCCCTGCCAAATGTAGTCGTGGATCATCTATCATCTCGTCAATTGCTTGGACATGGTGCAACCTATTGGCTTGGTCAAGCCGCTATCTCGTTAGGCAAAGAACCACAGGAATTAGCAGAAGCGATTGCTAAAGGCGAAGTTGATCTTACCCAGACTGAACCGGTCGATCCGTTTGAGATTCAGCTTTGGGCAGAGAAGAAAGCCGATGAAGCCCTATCAAAAATTCACCACAACCGCCTCATTCGTGAAGAAAAACTGCGTGAGTATGGCGATCACAGCGGACCGCTTTTATACGTAATCGTGGCAACAGGTAACATTTACGAAGACATCATTCAGGCAAAAGCGGCTGCAAAACAAGGCGCTGATGTAATTGCTGTTATCCGCACAACCGGTCAAAGTCTGCTCGATTATGTTCCTTATGGTGCTACTACCGAAGGCTTTGGCGGGACCATGGCGACTCAGGAAAACTTCCGTTTGATGAGGGAAGCTCTCGATGAAACCGGCGAAGAACTGGGGCGTTACATCCGGCTATGTAATTATTGTTCAGGATTGTGCATGCCCGAGATCGCGGTCATGGGAGCCTTGGAACGCCTGGACGTGATGCTCAACGATGCCTTGTATGGGATCCTATTCCGGGATATCAACATGCAGCGGACTTTGATCGACCAATCTTTTTCACGGTTGATCAATGCCGCCGCGGGGGTCATCATAAACACCGGTGAAGATAACTATCTGACTACCTCAGACGCTTATGAAGAAGCACATACTGTGCTTGCCTCACAATTCATCAACGAGCAATTTGCCCTCCTGGCTGGTTTGCCTGAAGAGCAAATTGGGCTTGGTCATGCCTTTGAAATGAATCCGGAACTCAAAAATGCATTTCTTTATGAGTTTGCGCAGGCACAGATGGCACGTCAAATCTTTCCGAACGCACCGCTCAAATACATGCCACCCACAAAATTCAAGACTGGAGATATCTTCAAAGGTTATGTCCAGGACACCTTGTTTAATATTGTCACAGTAACCAGTCATCAGCGCATCCACCTGTTGGGAATGTTGACCGAAGCGATTCACACCCCCTTTATAGCAGATCGCGCACTGGCGATTGACAACGCACGCTACATCGCTACCAGTTTTGCGGATTTTGGCAGCGATATTGAGTTTCGCGAGGGTGGAATCATGGAACAGCGTGCCAACGAGGTGCTCGATTTGGCGCTCGATTTACTTCAGGGCATCCATAAAGACGGTCTGTTCCGAACCCTGGAGGAAGGTCGTTTTGCAAGTGTTAAACGTCCTTTCGAAGGAGGCAAGGGTCTGTCTGGTGTGGTATCGAAGGAAGACCATTACTTCAATCCTTTTATCCCCCTACTCCTGGAAGAAGCACAGAGCGGATCGAAAAGGTACCACCTGAACAAGATACAATCGGAGCAAGGAGAAAAATATGAGTAGCGGATCATATTCGACCAAAAAAATCGAACTGGATACCACCCTGGACCTCACCCGTCTCAAACCTTATGGCGATACGATGAACGATGGCAAAGTGCAGCTCTCCTTTACCCTGCCGATACCTGACAATGATGTCGCCGTTGAAGCAGCCAAACAACTGGCAATGAAAATGGGACTGATAGAACCAATGGTCGCCCATCATGCCCCGCTTGATAGCAGTTTCAGTTTCTTTGTAGTATATGGCAGCTTGAGCCATTTCATCGACTACACGCAATTACACGTAGATTCAGTGGATATAAACGTAATGACTATGGACGAAACCGATCTTTTTATTCAACAGAATTTCGGCCGAAAAATTAAAATTGTTGGGGCAAGCACAGGAACGGATGCTCATACTGTCGGCATCGATGCTATTATCAATATGAAAGGTTACGCCGGACATTATGGATTAGAACGCTACAAAATGTTCGAAGCGCTCAACCTTGGCAGCCAGGTTACAAATGAAGACTTCATCCGAAAAGCAGTCGAATTCGATGCTGATGTCTTACTGGTATCCCAAACTGTGAC
>DOEX01000122.1 GCA_003532515.1 Anaerolineaceae bacterium
CGGAAGTCGTTGTCAATCAAACCTTTTGCCACCTTGTTGACCACTTCCATCACCGCAGCTTTTTCTTCGTCTTTACGATAGATCGGGACGATCACGACCTGGTAAGGCGCCAGGTTTGGAGGCAGAATCAGCCCCTGGTCGTCACCATGAGTCATGATAATTGCGCCGATGAAGCGGGTGGAAAGACCCCAGGAGGTGGTCCAACAATATTGGAGCTGGTTGTTTTCGTCCAGAAACTTGATGTCAAAGGCTTCTGCGAAGTTTTGACCCAGGAAATGAGATGTGCCAGATTGCAGGGCTTTGGTGTCGCCCATCATTGCTTCAATCGAATAGGTGGCTTTGGCTCCAGCAAACTTCTCAGTCGTAGATTTTTGACCCGGCAGCACCGGGACAGCAGCCTCGTTGATGGCGAAATCGGCGTAGACATTGAGCATGCGCTCGGTTTCTTCCACGGCTTCCTGTTCGGTAGCATGAGCAGTGTGCCCTTCCTGCCAGTAAAATTCGAGCGTACGTAAAAAGAGTTTGGTACGCATTTCCCAGCGGACAACGTTAGCCCATTGGTTGATCAACAAGGGCAAATCGCGGTAACTTTGGATCCATTTCGAATACATGGTACCAATAATTGTTTCGGATGTTGGGCGAACGATCAGCGGTTCTTCAAGCAGTTGCCCGCCGCCATGGGTAACTACCGCTAATTCAGGGGAGAAACCTTCCACGTGTTCCTTTTCCTTGTTCATGAAGGACTGCGGTATCAGCAGAGGAAAAGCGGCGTTGACATGACCGGTAGCCTTGAAGCGCTTATCGAGAGCTTTTTGAATATTCTCCCAAAGCGCCCAGCCATAAGGGCGCACGACCATGCAACCGCGCACAGGCGAGTAATCCGCTAATTCAGCGCGTAAAACCAGCTGGTTGTACCATTCAGAAAAGTTTTCTGCTTGTGTGGGGAGTTTTTTCTCATCCATAATCATTCTCCTGAAATAAGTTCGTTCAATAGTTTGACCGCTGTTTCAACATCAGCGGCGAAATGGGGCAATTCTGTGGTTGTTTCGTTAACATTTTTAGCCTGTCCCTCAAAAAATGCCTCGAATGTGGCTTTCCAACCCTCTCCTATGAGGATCAGGGTTTTAGAAGGTATGGCTGAAATGACCATTTTATTGAAGACCATGGCAACTTCTGCCAAAGTACCAATCCCGCCTGGAAGCGCGAAGTAAGCATCAGCTTCACTGGTCAGGATTTCGATGCGGTGGCTGAGCGTATCTGTAGCTTTGATCTGCCGCACCCATGGATTTGGTCCGGTGGGGCGGTAATCTTCGATCTGGCGGCAGGTCACGCCAATGCTGTCACCACCGGCTTCAGCCGCGCCGCGTGAAACAGCTTCCATGGTGCCGCAATAACCGCCGGTCATAACCGTGTGACCAGCTTTCGCTAGCAGCTCACCCAAGCGCATTGCTTGCTGGTAAAGAGGATGCCCGGGAAGTGGGGAAGCAGAACCGAAAACTGAAACGATCATTCTTGATTCTCCAATTCCTGGTCTTCCTGCCAGATGCGGTCCCAATTTTTATCGATCTTGGTCAAAACAGCCTGCTCCAGGTCGACGCCACTAACACTCGCAATTTGCAGCAAGTAAAGGGCTACATCAGCTAATTCGCCTTCGAAATCCTGGCGATTCTTGGGCTCTTCTGACCATTGGAAATGCTCCAATACCTCAGCCGCTTCCAGGCAAAGCGAAATCGCCAGGTTGCGGGGTGTCTGGGCTTTAGGCGAATCCGGATCGTACCAGCCGTGATGCTCGACCAGTTGATTCATTTTTTCAGTCAGTTGTTTGAGGTCCATAACCCGATGATTATACCCGAGAAGACTCGCTCGGAAGTATCTGTGTGAAGACGATATCAGCAATATGTCAGTCGCTTTGCCAAATCCAATTCACAAAACGGTTTGAGGGATAACTGTTGTCTCGCCATTGCACTTCAACAATTATTGATTTGTCTCGTATACTATCAAAAGTGATACGATTCAAATAATTCTGACTATGTCCATTCTACGGCGCTTCTCCTTCTCCATTCTACGTTCTGTGTTGACTCTTTTGCTCATCACATCAGCGCTCTATGCCACGGTCATGCTTACCCCGCCAGAAACTCTCGCCTCACTATACATGCCAGAAAGAACATCTCCCCGCATGACCGAAGAAATGTACGAAGAATTACTTCAGGGCATGGTTGAAAAATATCACCTCGATGATCCCTTCCCGGTACAATATGCCTATTGGGCAGGCAACCTGCTTAGAGGTAATTGGGGCTACAGCCCCAATCTACAAGAAGACGTTTTTACAGGTCTTGCTCGCCGGGCACCGGCCACTTTGGAATTAACTTTTTACGCGATACTACTATATTTTCCATTAGGACTTCTCAGCGGCGCACTGGCCGGAACCAGGAAAAAAGGCGTAATGGACCGCTTGTTCAGAGCTACCGCCTTTGTCGCGACATCTCTTACTCCGATGATATTGGCCATTATCATGATGGTGGTTTTTTACATTACCCTGCGCTGGTTCGCGCCAGGACGCCTTGGCACCGCTTTTGCTCCGATGATTGCGGCTGAAGGTTATAAATCTTATACAGGTTTTGTGACAATTGATGGATTATTGAATAACAATCCTGAGTTGTCGCTGGACGCTCTCCGCCACCTCGCTATGCCTGCCCTTACGCTTGCGTTTGCCCAATGGGCGATCCTTGGGCGCATCACAAGGGCAACCATTATCGAAGAAAACGAAAAAGAATACATCATTGCCGGAAGAGCCAGGGGTTTACGAGAACGGACCTTGGCTTGGCGCTATGCCTTGGGAAACGCGGCTGCACCTGTCCTGACCCATAGCATGCTTTCTGCAGCGTCGCTCATGACGAATGTCTTTGTTGTTGAGATTATTTTTAATTATCCAGGTCTATCTACGGTCGGTGTGAAAAGCCTGGCATTCATTCCAGATGCACCCAGTGCAATGGGGTTTGCGATTTACAGCACAGTTCTTGTGTTGATCATTACAACTTTACTGGACTTTCTGAAGGTCGTAATAGACCCTCGCTTAAGAGAGAGTGTGTAAATGGGCATTACGCGTAAGTTTTTCTCGCGTTGGCAAAATTGGCTTGGATTATTGATTGTTACAGCATTTGTATTGACGGCACTTTTTGCTCCACTGCTCTCTCCGAAGACTCCAGAGACGCAAGGAAACCAGGTTCAATCCTATCTTCGGGTACCTCAACCACCCGGTCCTGGTGCACCTTTGGGCACACTGCCAGATCATTCCAGTGTTTACGACGCATTGATCTGGGGGACACGTGACGCCCTCAAATTTGGCGTTGGGGTCACCGCTTTTATCTTAATGTTTGGAACGCTCATTGGCACACTTGCTGCTTTTTTGGGCGGAAGAGTCAATACGTTGTTGATGTGGACTACGGATATGTTTTTGGCATTTCCTGTCATCGCGGGAGTGGTCTTTTTTAACCAACTCAACAATACGATGTTGTTTTACTTGATAAATAGTACAGAATACGCAGGATATTCAATTGAAGCACTCCAACGTTTTGGATTATTAGAAAGGCTTACCCCGCTTCTCGGTCCGTTCCTGAGACTTAACCCGGCAGCTATTGCATTTATTCTGTTTATGTGGATGCCGTATGCTCGAGTCATGAATGCTTCGGTAATGCGTGTGAAGCAAGTGGAT
>DOEX01000206.1 GCA_003532515.1 Anaerolineaceae bacterium
CTACCATTGAGCTACGCCGGCGCCCGGGAAATATTTTGTTGTTAATTGTTACTCACAGACTAAAAAGTATATCAAAACTTGCACGCTTGCGCAAGGCTGAATACTTCCAGTCCTTCAGTCGCAAGTCGAGAGTTTATCAGGTTAACCTTGCTTAGTCAAGGGAAATGGCTTAATAAGATGAGTTTTTCGTGAAGATTATCTTTAATTATGCAAACCTTATACTCAGCAAAGTAAATGCGATTGGTTGAACGGCTTTGTGATCAATTTTCTTCTCAAATCAAAAAAATTACCAGTCAGGCCTGCTGCAATTGGTCAGTTGGTAGATTCGAGAATTTCTTCTAACAAGCCTATAACGGTCAAAACTTGATCCTTGCTTACCCGCTTCGAGGGCTCACCTCGCCGTATGCATTCCAGGTAATGGGATAATTCCGCTTTGAACATGCCGGTTGGTGGAAGGTTGATTCCAGTAGGAATTTTTTCGTCTTCTTCCGTATCGAAAACAATCGGTTCACCTCCTGCGGGATACGCGATTAAGCCTTTTTCATCATTAACGACCACTGCCCGCTCGAAATAAACCCGCCAGCGGGTAGTGAAGGGGAAATTAGCATTGAACCAGGCAGCCTCAGCTGCCACTGAATGTTCTGCAAACTGGTAAATGAAACGGCAGTGTTCTTTATAAGTCTTTCCAGTATTTCCGCTGCAGCTGAAATCATAACTTTGGGGTGCCCCAAATAAGCTAACAATGACGTCCAGATCGTGGATGTGCAAATCGAATGGCAGTAATCCACTTTTTTCTTTGTCAAATAGCCAGCCATTTTTGATCCAGGTCGGACATGCTGAGAGTCTCTCGAAAAGGGCATCCAGCACCTTGCCAAACCTCTGACTATCAACCAATTCGTGCAGAATCTCAACTTCCTTGGTGAATTGCAGAACCTGACCCACAAACAACAACTTACCCTGTCTTTCCGCAAGAGCATACATTTCCTGGGCATCCGCAAGGTGTAGTGCGATTGGCTTTTCGGTAATCACATTGGTGCCGGCTTCGAGCGCCTGCATTACGTGCGTTTTATGCAAGAAAGTTGGTGTGCAAACATCGACCAGGTCCAGTTTTTCAGCTTTGACCATTTCGCGGATGTTTTCGTAATAGGTCACCCCCCATTCTTTTGCCCGAGGTCGACCATACTCAGGAACATCCACCAAACCCACCACCTGGCAGCCTTCGATGTGGCGATAATTATTGAAATGTACCGACCCCATCCCGCCCGCGCCAACAATACCAATCTTGAGAGTCTCCATCACAATGCTCCTGCTTGTCTCCAAGTCACCGTTTTCGAAATTGATCAGTCAATAAACCTGCTTAGAGCGCTCCAATCCGTCTCAAATACTCACCCGACTTTCTCACCGCTTCGTCAACTTCCGCGAGCGAGCCGGGACCCTCGCTTGTGAACTCAATCTCGATGCTCGCCGGCGCATCATTGCCTTCAAGCAACCTGAAAATTGTTGGAAAATCAACATGCCCGTCACCCAAAGCCGGAAAGTTCCACTCGTTGTCAGCACCCGCCTTGTCCTTCAGATGCAAGTGCCCGATTTTTGCAGCACAAGAGCGCATATCTTCCACTGGCTCTTTGCCCGCGTACAGTATTCCATTAGCAGTGTCAAAATTGATTTTGACGCACTCTGATCCAACCGCATCAACGATTTCCTCGATAATCGCACAGGTAGAGTGTTCACCATGATTCTCAAGCCCCAATATCAAGTCATATTTTTCCAGATGTGGCAGCAGTCTTTTGAGATGCTCTGCAACTTCCAGGTTTGAGGCGTGCGCTTTGTCCTTAATATGCGCTTCACCAACCGATGAGGTGATATAAGTGCATCCAAAAAAGTTTGCAAGGCGCATGTTTGCTATAAAATCCGTTATGCGCTCCTGGTCCATCAGGTTGCAATGACCGCTCATCGAAATTGGTTCGATTTCATAGTCATGTAGTTTATCTTTGATTCGCCAAAGCTCTTCAAAACTCATATTTGGGAAGACATGCTCGGTCCAGCCCTTGGTAGCGGTCAGCTCGATATGATGAAAACCCGCTGCTTTGATCCCTTCTAAAGCGTCATCAAGACTAAAGCCGTGATACGTGTTCGAATTTATGGCGATAATTCTCTTCTGCATTTAGCCTCCTCAAATTACAAATTGGTCCAGGTATCGGGCAGATAGATAAAGGCTGTCTAACTTTTTTTCCACACTGCTCTCAAATGCACGGTCTTCCACTTCCACACAGGCGTAACCGTCATAACCGATATCGCGTAATGCGCTGACAAACGCCCCCCAGTCAACGTCGCCTTGTCCGGGAAGTTTTGGTGCCATGAATTCCAGTGGGTAAGCCATGATGCCCACTTGATCCAGTTTATCTTTGAATAGCTTGATGTCTTTAAAATGGATGTGCAAAATTCGATCCTTGAATTCATAAAGCGGCTTCAAATAGTCCATCATCTGCCAAACAAAGTGACTGGGGTCGAAGTTGATTCCAAAATTAGCAGAAGGAATGATGCGGAACATCTCACGCCAGATTTTTGGTGAGGTTGCCAGGTTCTGACCACCAGGCCATTGGTCGCGCCCAAACAACATTGGGCAGTTTTCAATCGCAATTTTCACATCGCGTGCTTCAGCATATGCCACAATTTCAGGCCATGTACGTTCGAAATCAGCCAGGTTTTCTTCAATATCCTTATTTTGATCGCGACCAATGAAGGTTGTTACCATGCCTACCTTCAGCATCTTGCTTGCATCAATCACTTTTTTTAAGTGAGCAATATTGAAAGCCCTTTTTTCAACGTCAGGATCCATAGTGTTTGGGTAATAAGCTAATGATGAGATTTCCACCTCATGACTCTGGCAATATTCCAGGATGGCGCTGGCTTTTGTCTCGTCCAAGTTGACAACGTCAATATGAGAAACGCCTGCATATCGTCTTTCTGCTCCACCGGGTGGCCAGCAGGCAACTTCCACGCAGTCATAGCCATAATCGGCAGCAATGTCAATCACCTCTTCAAAAGTCCAACCATCCAAAATTGCACTGACAAAACCGAGTTTCATCTTCTTCCTCCTCTACCTGATTTTTACTGTCTTTCCAGTTTGGGACGATTCAATGCTGGCGAAGACCACTTTCATCGACTCCAGTACTTTATCAGCAGCAAGTTCACCGCCCTGCCCTGTGACCACACTCTCAATGAACGCGTCAATGACACCCGAACTGGTCTGGTTGTCATTGGTCTGAATAGCATCGATCTCGTAGTAGATTTTTTCACCACCCTTAAGGAAAAGCTGGATGCTAAATCGGGGGTCCTCGTACAGCCGCATGATTCCCTTTGTTCCATAGATTATGGTGGTGTTATCTTCAGGACCATAAAAAGTCCAGCTCGCGGTCATTGTCCCTAAGGCGCCATTATCCAGTTTGTAGACACAGATGGCAGTGTCATCCACCTGGATCAAGTCTCCGTCCGCTCCACGTTTATCGATTGTGGTGAGGTGGGCTGTGGTCTCTACAATCATTTGATCAGTCAGGAACAACAGCAGGTCGGTCTTATGGATCCCCAGGTCAGCCATCGCACCCATTACTGCAATATTCTTATCAAAGAACCAGGTGTTTTTTCCTGGATCAATGCTCCAGGTTTCGGGTCCGCCATGACCAAAGGTGGTCCGGAATCCGATAATCTCACCGATCTCACCG
>DOEX01000238.1 GCA_003532515.1 Anaerolineaceae bacterium
GGCTATTGGCATTCTTTGGCGAACCGGATTGGCACGAACCCTTGCCGGCTGTCGATGAATTGGTCTGTACGATCCTTTCCCAAAATACCAACGACATTAATCGTGACAAAGCCTTCAGAGCCTTAAAAGAGCATTATCGCTCCTGGAAAGAAGTTATGGATGCTGACCCGGCTGAACTGCAGTACGTGATCCGGGTGGCCGGGTTGGCACAGCAAAAGGGTCCTAACATCCAATCAGCGTTGACGGAGATTAACGAAAAAACTGCTGATTTCAACCTGGATTGGCTCAAAGAACTGAGTGTTGAAGATACCAGGCACTGGTTGGTCAACCTCAAAGGTGTTGGTCCCAAAACTGCTGCAATTGTGATGGTTTTTTCGTTGGGTATGCCAGCATTCCCGGTTGACACCCATATTTACCGGGTCAGCGGCAGGATTGGTCTGAGACCAGAAAAGCTAAGCGTTGAAAAGACACACGAGTACCTGGAAACCATTGGCAATCCGGCTGATTTTGGTCATCTGCATTTAAATCTGATCAGCCTTGGACGGCAATTTTGCCAGGCAAGGAAGCCAAAATGCTCCGGATGCCCAGTAGTTGACCTTTGCAATTATCCTGATAAGCAGTTTGATTAGCGCGCAGGAATTTCCGGTAGCTAAGGTCTCCTGACCTGGCGTTAGATTTAGTCGCAAAGCAAAGATAAAGGTCCGGTTTAGCATAAAAGCAGAAGGAAGTTTATCTCCCTCTGCAAATATGCCATTAGGCTAAGTTAACGGCTGGAGACGAGCCCCAGCCGTACGACTTTTTAGCGGAGCTCTTCCGCTTCTTTTCGAATCACTACGTTAACAGCCTTGCAGAGATTTAGTATAAGTCGCCAAGCAGCGACCACGGTCCAGCCCAACTGATACGAACATCGCGGATCTGACCGATCAGATCTTCACTGCTCTCGACAAAAACTAGTCGGTTGGTGGGCGTGCGTCCGCGCCAACGGTCTTTCGATTTACCTTCAAACAAGACCGGTTCTGTCTGACTCAGGAATTTCTGATTGATCTCGCCTACTACCTCTTTTTGAAGGTCTTCCAAAGCCCGAAAACGGCGCATTTTCTCATCCGCGGGCACATCGTCGGTCAGAAATTTGGCCGAATAAGTGTTGGGGCGGGGGGAGTAGCGCGCTAAATGGGCGACGTCCAGTTTTAGATCTTCAAGAAGCCTGTAAGTTTGTTCAAAAGCCGCTTCGCTTTCCCCTGGGAATCCTACAATGATATCCGTTCCAATGGAGACTCCAGGAATACGACTGCGGATACGGGCGACAAGATCGCGATAATTTTGGTTGGTGTAACCTCGCCGCATAGCCAGGAGGATCTCATCATCCCCAGCCTGGACCGGCACTTCGATGTGGGGCATTACCTTGGGCAGCCTGGCGACTGCATCAATCAGATCATCTGTCATCCAGTTGGGATGCGAGGTCAGGAAGCGAATGCGTTCCAGCCCATCGATAGCTGACAATTCAGCAAGTAATTCTGGCAAAAGCATACCATTCTCCAAATCGAGACCATAACGGTCAACGATCTGACCAAGCAAAACCAATTCTTTGGCACCGTGCTCCACCATCACGCGCGCCTCTGCCATGATCTTTTGGGGTTCACGACTTTGTTCTTTGCCGCGCCTACCTGGGATCACACAATAGGCACAGGCGTGTGAGCAGCCCAAGACAATAGGTAGGTTTTCAGAAACTGTATGGCGGGCTTCGGTTGTTACCCCGAATTCAGCATCCAGCACATCGTCCACCTGTTTACGCCAGGTTTCAGATTCACGCTGGTCAAACTTGTTACCCAAGAAGCGCAGAAAAGGTTCAGGGTCGGATGGGGCAGCAAAGATGTCAACCCAGGGGTAGCGTTTTTCCATGGCTGCGTTGCCTTTAATTCCAACCAGGCAACCCATCAATCCAATGATCAGGTTGGGGTTCTCGCGTTTGAGTGGTCGGAGGGAGTTTAACCTACCGAGGGCGCGGTCTTCAGCGCTCTGCCTGACAACGCAAGTATTGAGGACGATCATCCCTGCCTGAGAAGGATCAGCGGTTTCTTCAAGCCCCAAAGAACCCAGTGCGCGAGCAATGCGATCGCTGTCTGCAACATTCATTTGACAGCCTTCTGTCCAGATGTGATATTTCATAGGGCGCTATTATACCTGAGTTGACGCGGACTTCATCTTTTGCAGTGCCTTCTTAGAACAAGGTTTTGCGATTTTTTGTTTCCTGGCGAGGTATGATGATATAATTTTTTAACTAAACTGGAGGTTGTAAGCATGGATTTCAAAATCACCGATTACAAGCGTTGCAAAGTCGTAAAAGGGTTGGGACGTATTGACAGTGCCACTGCCCCCGATATCGAAAAAGTATTGAATGAGCTGGTCGAAGAAAAAAAGACAATTATTTTGGATATGTCTGACATCACCTTTGTCTCCAGTGCTGGCTGGTGGGCAATTATCCGGGCTTACAAAGAGCTTCAGAAGGGCAACGCTGGCAAAGTCGTTTTGGCCGGCTTGAACGAAAATGTGAAAAGTTCGATGGACCTGATTGGAATTTTGCCTTACTTCCCAACTTACGAGACTCTCGTAGAAGCAATTGCAGATATCTAAACACAATTCAAGATTATGAAAAAGCGGTCACTTGACCGCTTTTTTTGTATTGCGCCTTTAGGCAGTCGAGAACGCGAAGCGTTTGAGACAAAAAACCACCCGCTATGCGGGTGGGGGCAAAGGGTTATACCCAAACCAATTCACCTTTCCGAATAGAATGTGAGAGTTCAAGCCACAAGC
>DOEX01000049.1 GCA_003532515.1 Anaerolineaceae bacterium
GCTTGTGGCTTGAACTCTCACATTCTATTCGGAAAGGTGAATTGGTTTGGGTATAACCCTTTGCCCCCACCCGCATAGCGGGTGGTTTTTTGTCTCAAACGCTTCGCGTTCTCGACTGCCTAAAGGCGCAATAAAAAGAGCCGCGTTCGCGGCTCTTTTTGTGTGTACTCGATTCCTAAGCGCCCTGTGCGACTTCCAGGAATTGATTGACGGTGTCTTTCAACATAGCTTCTGGTAATGCGCCTACCTGGCGGTGAACAATCTTGCCATCTTTGAGCATTAGCATGGTGGGAATACCTTGAACACCAAATTTTCCTGCCCATTCTTGATTTTCGTCAGTGTTTACTTTGGCGACGATCAATTTTCCGGCATACTCTTTAGCAATTTTGTTGAGGATCGGGGCAACCATGCGGCAAGGACCACACCAGGGAGCCCAAAAATCCACTATGACTGGTAGCGTATTTTCCAATACGGTTTTTTCAAAAGCGGCGTCAGTAACGTTAATCGGTTCTTCAAACATGTTCATTTCTCCAATAATATCTAATATTTCTTATAGTATACAGTAGTCTTTTTAATTTACAACAGCAAAGATTAACCAATTATATTAAATTTTTCTAAGAATGCCGGACCTAATATGAGTATTCCAATGATGATAGCCAGAATAGCAGCGATAAGGACAGAAGCTGCGCCAACGTCTTTACTGATTTTTGCCAGTGGATGTACTTCGGGGCTAGCCAGGTCGACAATAACTTCAAAGGCGGTGTTAAGGAACTCAGCCAACCAGACCATGCCAATAACTAATAATAGAGTGATCCACTCACCAATTTCCAGCTGAAGAAAAATACTCACACTAACCACGATTACTGTTGCGGCAAAGTGGATCCAGGCATTTCTTTGGGTTCTGAAAACGAACCCCAATCCTTGGAACGCTGCAAGAAACGAATTCTTTCTGCTTTTTACAAACTGTTCTGCTTCGGTAGTTGCTTTTTTGGTCATTTCATGCTGTCAAGTATTCAAAAACAAGGTAAAATAATGAACTCACGCGGGTGTTGCCAAGTGGTAAGGCANNGTTTAGCCTTTTCTGATCAGTCAAGATGCTTCTTGTAAACCCTGTGGTTCTTGTAATATCTGACACCGAGATTATCAAGATCCTTGCGCATCTGGACAGCGGTTTCGGCTACCTGGGTCAATTCGGAATAAATAAATCGTTTATTGGCTTGCGCAGCTTTCAATAAGGAATCCATGACTAAAGCATTGCCACCCATGCCCTGGTATTCTGGCAAAATACCGATGCCATTGAAATCAAGCCATTGAGTGGTTTTCAGTTCCCAGAGAAGACGGATAATCCCGATCGGACCAAGCCGACCTTTGTTTTTTTGCATTGCCGCCGAAGCATCTGGAAACGGGAGCACAAAACCGACGACTTCGTCCTTATCGTTCTGTATTAGTTTAAGCAAATCCGGTATCACGAACTGAATGGCATTGTCGACGGCATAATCCAATTCCCGGTTTGAAAGCGGATAGTACTCCCAGTTATGAATGAAAGCGCGGTTATAGGCTTCTTTCAATTTATACTTGCATTCCAATATCTGTTTCTTGTTGCGAAAGTGCATTACCTTCAATTTTCCTTGTTTGTTAACGATTTCAACTGCTTTTTTTATCTTTTCTGGCAGAACGTAATCCTGGGGAGCCAGGAAACTAGAAACAAAGTCAACTTCTTTTTCAAATCCGTAATTTTCAGCCAACTTTTGGTAGTAAGGGTAGTTGTAATTCATCATGTTCATCATTTGACGATGTTCAAACCCTTCAACCTGGATACCGTACCCATCCAACGGACCGTAGCCTTTGGGTCCCACAATGCGGTTTAGCCCTCTTGCCCGCGACCATTCACTTACCTTGTCAAAGAGTGCGTTGGCTACCTCCTGGTCATCAATACAATCGAAGAGGTAAAACTCGCTATCTTTGCAATGGTGATATTCATTGAATGGTTTATTCTCCAACGCTGCAATTTTGCCAACCACCTCACCATCTCGTTTAGCTATAAAAAAATCCGAGTCAGAATGGTCATAAAATGGGTGTTTTTTCTTGTTCATCATCATGAAGATGTCGGTCCGGAAAGGAGGAACGAATTGCGGACAGCTTTCGTAGAGTTTATATTGAAAATCGACGAATTCCTTTTTCAGGGTTTTAGTACTTACATCCAAAATTTCGATCATAAAGCCTCCAATTATGTTTTCAAAAACCAATAATGCAGTTGTTATAACCTAAAAAAGAAAATCTGGATACAAACTTATTGATTTTTCTGCCAATGTTCAGGAGGCTACATTGAAAAAGATTGTAAAGCATCGGTAGTTGCGCTATAATTCGTGGGCTTAGTTTTGAGCACGAAAGAGGTTTTATATGATTGAAGTAAACGAGTTAAGAAAAGGCGTAACGTTCACACAGGACGGCAGCCTTTACAAGGTACTGGAATATTCACACAATAAACCAGGACGCGGCAGTGCGACCATCCGCATTAAAGCTCGCGATTTACGCAAAGGCACAACACTGGAAATGACATTTATCTCCAGTGACCGTGTACAGGATATTCGCCTGGAGTATCACAACGTGCAATATCTTTATCGGGATGAGAATTTTTTCTACTTTATGGATTTGGATAACTATGATCAGCCAGCAGTGCCCGCTTCTCTGGTGACTGAATATGAAGGTTTTCTGAAAGAAAATATGGAAGTCAAGCTTACCTATTTTGGCTCAGAGCCTTTAGATATCGAATTGCCAACCACGGTTGATCTCGAAGTGATAGAAGCTGAACCAGCTGCACGCGGTAACACTGCCACTGGCTTGACTAAGCATGTTGTCACAGACACCGGTTTGAAAGTCCAGGTTCCTGCTTTTGTTAATATGGGTGATACCATTCGGGTCGATACCCGCACAGGCGAATACCAGACCCGCGTTTAATACAGGCTGATTGTTAATGAAAATTCCAGACGGACGCGATTGTAAATTCTTTTATGGAGATTATTATCGCGGTCGAAATTTTGAAGAATGCCGGGCATTGAGCAGCCCAGAAGACAAGAAAAGTTGGAATTCACAACTTTGTTCTGGCTGCCCACTGCCTGATTATTTGCGCAATAATTCTTGTCAGAATTTGGTTTATTCTGTTTTCATAGCCAACATTCTTTTCAAAAAGCGAATGAGGGTAAAAGCATGGTGCTCGAAGTCGCACGAGATCGTCCGCGATCCTAACGTTGGTTGCGGGCATTGTCATGAACTTGACGTATTGAGTTAATATCAGAGAATCATCAGAAATAAACCCTTCTCTTATTCAAACGATCATCTCAACAAGGCTTGTTGGTATAATCTTAAATCATCGGTATAAAACCGCTGAACGGAGGCAATATTGAAATCTCGTAATCAGTCTTTTTTCATCTCGGCACTTTTGCTTTTCTCAATCGTCGCGATGGTTTTTTATGGTTTCCAGGAACAGGCGTTCGGGACACAGCCAATCCCAATCAATCAACTTGCGGCTGATATCGAAGCTGACCTGGTGGGAAAAATTGAAATCAAAGGTGATGACATCTTTGTTACATATCGTGACGTAACTAATCGAGCCGCAACCACAACTGCCAAGGATCCTAATTCCAGTTTGATTGAAGAGCTAGTATTGCTTGGCGTTTCACCGGAAAAATTGCGTGACTCTAACCTAAAAATTGAAAATGTTCTACCCGGCTTTTGGGCAAATGCAGCCACCTTGCTGATCAATTTCCTTCCCT
This sequence comes from Anaerolineaceae bacterium, assembly GCA_003532515.1. Classification (GTDB taxonomy): domain Bacteria; phylum Chloroflexota; class Anaerolineae; order Anaerolineales; family Anaerolineaceae; genus Mesolinea. The sequence goes on from DOEX01000049.1 coordinate 3,774, forward strand.
TTATCTTGATGGCGTTTGTGTTCTTTTTCTTCATTCGCCAGGCTCAGGGCTCTAACAATGCAGCCATGTCTTTTGGCAAGTCCCGGGCAAAGATGCTGACTGGTGAACATCCTACGGTGACCTTTGCTGATGTTGCCGGTGTGGATGAAGCCAAAGAAGAATTACAGGAAGTTGTTGAATTTCTTAAAGAACCACAGAAATTTATCGCACTGGGAGCCCGCATTCCCAAGGGCGTCTTGCTTGTTGGTTCGCCAGGTACCGGTAAAACTTTGATGGCTAAAGCGGTTTCTGGTGAAGCTGGTGTGCCTTTCTTCTCTATCTCGGGTTCCGAATTTGTCGAAATGTTTGTTGGTGTAGGTGCCAGCCGTGTCCGGGACCTCTTTGACGAAGCCAAGAAGCACTCCCCTTGTATCGTGTTTGTCGATGAAATCGATGCCGTTGGTCGTCATCGTGGAGCCGGACTAGGCGGCAGTCATGACGAGCGCGAACAAACCCTGAACCAACTTCTGGTCGAAATGGATGGTTTTGGGACCGATACAAACGTAATCGTCATCGCGGCAACTAACCGACCTGATATCCTCGACCCAGCTCTATTGCGTCCTGGTCGTTTTGACCGCCGTGTCATGCTGGATAAACCAGACAAAAACGGTCGTGAAGCGATCCTCAAAGTGCATGCCAAAGGTAAACCGATTGATTCCANNTGGAAAACCTGGTCAATGAAGCTGCCATTCTTGCAGCCCGACGCAACAAGAAGATCATAACCCGCAGTGAGTTCGAAGAATCGATCGAGCGCGTAATCGCTGGTCCAGAACGAAAGAGCCAATTGATGAATGCGAGGGAAAAGAAGATTATCGCTTACCATGAAGTTGGTCATGCCATTGTTACCAGTGTTTTGCCAGAAGCAAATCCGGTTCAAAAAGTATCCATCATTTCACGTGGAATGGCGGGTGGGTTTACGCTTTCACTGCCTCTTGAGGATCAATATCTGGAGTCCAGAAAAATGCTGCTTGCAGAAATGTCCACAATGCTTGGTGGTCGGGCGGCTGAAGAAGTCATGTTCAGCGATATTACCTCTGGAGCTTCAAATGATATCGAGAGGGTGACAAAACTTGCTCGTCGGATGGTGACCCGTCTGGGCATGAGCGAGAAACTTGGTCCCATGGTCTATGGTCAAAAAGAAGAACTCGTATTTCTCGGTCGGGAGATTTCCGAACAGCGTGATTACTCAGAACTGGTTGCACAAACTATTGACGATGAAGTGCATCAACTGGTCGATTCCGCCTACAACACAGCAAAAGAAATTTTGCTCAAGTATAAGGATAAACTGATCGAGATTTCTGAAAAACTCCTGGAAGTGGAAACACTTTCGAAAGAAGAATTCGATGCTCTCTTCCCGACTCCAAACGAAAAGAACCAGGGCATCCCCTATCTGGATGCGATTTAATTCGTTTTGAATTTTGCTCTTACAAGATCCAGCATCTTTTTTAGGATGGCTGGATCTTGTGCTTTTAACCAATGAATCTCTGGATCGGTTGGCTTGAACCAGTTCACCTGGCGGCGGACGTATTTTCGAGTGTTCCGTTTTATTAAAACAACAGCTTCTTCCAGGCTGGTTTGGCCATCCAAAAAAGCAATCAGTTCGCTATAACCGATAACCCCCATTTTTAGCAGCGCATCTTTGTAGCCATTCTCAATAAGTTGGCGGACCTCTTCAATAAAACCCTCCTGCAGCATCTGCTCTATTCGTGAGTCGATGCGTTCATACAACTCTTTTCTTTCCCATTCCAACCCTATAATCAAAGAGTCATACGGTGAGGTTTCTTTCGATCGTATTTGGGAAAACCGAACCCCGGTCTTGAAGATCACCTCAAGTGCCCGGACAGTCCGGCGATGGTTGCGAAAATCAATAAAACTGGCCGCTTCAGGATCAATAACTCGTAGGTTGTCATGAAGTTTCTCGAAGCCAACTTCTTTGCCAATCCCTTCTATCACTGTTCGCATGCAGTCATCTGCTTCAAGTTCCGGGATCTGCCAATTCTGTCGGATTGCGCGAATGTACTGACCGGTTCCACCGGAAAGAATGGGGATTTTACCTTCGTCATTTAGCCGCTGGATCAGTTTTTCTGCTTCAGTTTTGTACTCACCGATGCTCCAGGGTTGATCCAGAATTGCACAATTGATCAGATGATGTCGTACCTGCGCTAACTCGTCCTGGGTCGGTTTTGCTGTGCCGATGTTTAATTCCTTATAAAGGTACCGGGAATCAGCTGAAATGATTTCTGTGTTCAATGCCTGAGCCAGCTGTATAGCCAAACCGGTCTTGCCAGAAGCGGTTGGTCCGAGCAATATGATCAGTTTGGGCTTAATATCACTCATTCAAATAATCCAGATAAATGTTTTCATAGTGGATGATCGCAGGATTTCCGGTCGAATCAGTATCGATCACCATAATATCCAATTGCCAATCAGGATCCAGCTCTGCGTGGTTTTCAAAGTATACGAACATGGCGGCTTGTATTGCCTGGTACTTTTTGCGCGTGATGCTATCTTCAGCGATGCCATAGCTGCTCGATTTGCGTGTTTTTACTTCGATTGCAACCAACTGGTCACCGGTCTTCATGATTAGATCAATTTCACCAAAGCGGGTATGGTAATTCCTTTCAAGCAATGTATACCCTTTTTTTGATAAATAATCAGAAGCGAGGGTCTCGCCCCATGCTCCCAATTTCTTGCGATACCGATTATCCGTGGCCATATCAGTAGTATAACCTCGTTGAACTTGCAGCTAAAGGTTCTGAAACGACCAAAGATAAATCATTTTAAGATAAAATAAACCAACCATCCCATACAAGGGACATACCAATTTCCAAAAAGGAATCCAATGGCTGTTGCAGAAATTGTGACTATCGGTACTGAACTTCTACTTGGTGAAATTCAAGACACCAACTCTCGTTATATTGCCCGGGCATTACGTGACATCGGTGTTGATCTATATCGTCTCACAACAGTTGGTGACAATATCAAACGGATTACTGCTACTTTGCAAGAAGCATTGATGCGCGCCGATGTGGTCATTACAACTGGTGGGCTTGGACCAACCGTCGATGACCCTACCCGACAGGCTGTGGCTGATGCTTTTAATGTGGACCTGGTCTTTAAAGAAGAACTTTGGGACCAGATCCTTGAACGTTTCACGTATTTTAACCGCACACCCACAGAAAACAATAAGCGCCAGGCTTACATTCCGGCAAATGCGATAGCTATACGCAATGACGTTGGGACAGCGCCGGCATTTGCGGTAGAGCTGGGTTTCAAAACTTTAATTGCTCTTCCAGGCGTTCCCCGCGAAATGGAACATATCATGAAAACCTTCGTGGTTGAGTACCTTAAAAAGCGCTATCGATTGGAAGACGAAATCATCTTGCCCTGGGTAGTCCACACCGTGTCCCTGGGAGAATCTAGTATTGACGAGATCATTGGTGAGATGGAAAAACTGAGCAATCCTACAGTAGGTCTGCTGGCGCATCCGGGTCAGACGGATGTCAGGGTGACTGCGAAAGCCCGTTCTGCAGAAGAAGCACAGCAAATGATGGAGCCAGTTCTACAGGAAATTCGTGAAAAATTAGCGGATTACATCTATGGAGAAAATGAAGAAACCATCCAATCGACGGTTGCTGCTAACCTGGTGGAACAAAACCTTGCCCTCTGTGTCCTTGAAGTTGGTACTGACGGGTTGATTCATTCTTCTTTAGCCGAACATCTCTCACCAGAATTGCTCTCCGGGCAGTTATTGGATGTTGATATCACCCATGAAACGTTTAACGCCCTCATGCACGAGTACCGCGAGAAAAAACAAGCAGATTTTGTCCTCGGAGTCATGTTGACTCCCCAGAATCAATTTCTGGAATTATATGTTGCCTTGTTGGACAACCAAAACTTACAGGATTATCAGCGCATCTATAGCGGACCAAGCGGAGATGCAGCACGCTGGGCTCTCAATGTTGGTCTCGATCAGGTCCGTACCAGGCTGAAGAAATTGAAAGGAATAGGATGATAAATATTGATACTATTTTGAAGAATGCGATAGTGTTAACCATGGATTCGGTTTACACCGTCCATGAACCAGGTGCTTTAGCAGTTCTGGATGACAAAATTGTCGAAGTCGGAGACGAAGAATCCATACTCGAAAAGTATGAAGCTAACGAAGTGATGGATTGTGGCGGAAAAGTTCTCATGCCCGGTTTTGTCAACACCCACACCCACGTGCCCATGACGTTGCTTCGTGGCTTGGCAGATGACCTCCGCCTGGATGTCTGGTTGATGGGATATATGATGCCGGTTGAAAGAGAATTTGTCTCTCCAAAATTTGTCCGTTTAGGAACAAAAATTGCCTGTGCAGAATTGATCCGGTCCGGTGTAACCACATTTAACGATATGTACTATTTCGAAGACGATGTTGCAGAAGCAACAGCAGAAGCCGGTATGCGCGCAGTGGTCGGTCAGACCGTCATGAAATTTCCCTCCCCTGATTCCAG
>DOEX01000037.1 GCA_003532515.1 Anaerolineaceae bacterium
AGCTGGGTTTCATCCCGACCACGCCGCAAAAAGCGGCTGGTTGGCGGATGGAGCCACCCGTATCAGTGCCTAATGAAAGCGCCACTTCCTGCGCCGCGACGCTGGCTGCTGAACCTCCGGAGGAGCCCCCAGGGACAAATTCGGTTTGCCAGGGATTGTTGGTGGAGGGTTGGAAAGCGCTGGATTCGTTGGAAGAACCAAAGGTAAATTCATCCAGGTTGACCTTGCCCAAAACCAAAGCGCCGGCATTGGTAAGACGCTGAACAGAGGTAGCGGTATAAGGCGGTACAAAATTCGCAATGATTTTCGAAGCAGCGGTTGTGTTGGTGCCTTCGACGCAAAAAATATCTTTGACCGAGAGCGGCACACCTGCAAGCAAGCCAGGATCTTCGCCAATCGCGATCATCCGGTCAACTTTTTCTGCTTGCAAGAGGGCGAGGTCTTCGGTGACCTGGATGAAAGCGTGGACCTTCTTCTCTTCTTCAGGGCTCAGGCTGCCTGGTTCAAGAGAACCGGACACACCGTCTACCGTTCTAATTTGAGCCAAAGTTGACTGAACAATTTCCGTGGCTTTAACTTCCCCGGAACGGACTTTTTGAGCAACTTCAAACGCGCTTAGTTGAGTCAGATTCATTTTGCCCCCTTCACATCCGGAACAGTGATCATTCCGTCTTCGATTTCCGGGGCAAGAGCAATTATCGCCTCTGGGTTCGGGAAAGGCTGCCACTGGTCCACCCGTGCAGGTGAACCCGTGGGTTCAAGCCCATGTAAAGACGGTTCAACGCCTTCCGGCAGGGGAATTTGGCTGAGCGCTTCTACAGACGCAAGCTGATGGTTCATTTCTTCAAAAAGGTAAGTACTTTCTTCAGTGGTCAATTCCAATGCTGCCAGGCTTACCAGTTTTTCAAATAATTCGGGACTGATGCGTTTAGTTGTCATTGTCATTCCTTGGTTTGTACTGGCAGAATTATACCTTAAGGGTTGAAAACAAAACGGAACGAGATGGTCTCGTTCCGTTGGTGTTACTTGAGTGAGAAGTTTAATTTACTTTCTGATCATCAGGGTAATTGACCAAAGCCTCTTCGATGCGGGTCATAACCTCATCGCTAAGCATGGGGACGACATCCAGAGCCTTGAAGTTTTCTTCCAACTGACTTATTTTGCTTGCACCAGTAATGACAGTGCTGACATTCGGATTTTTCAAAACCCAAGCTAAAGACATCTGAGCCAGGCTTACACCCAGGTCATCTGCAATTTGAGCCAGGTTTTCGACTGCCTGTGTCCGGTTGGAGTCGCTGAACATTTCTTTTAACCATTCCATACCGGGCAAATTGGCACGACTTCCTTCAGGGAAGCTGCCACCGCGATACTTGCCGGTGAGCATGCCAGATTTCAATGGGCTCCAGGTAGTAGTCCCCAAACCGAGCTTTCGGTAGAGGATGTCATATTCCTGCTCGAAGCGGGTGCGATGGAGCAAGTTGTATTCGGGCTGCTCCATGGTCGGACCGATCAGGTGGTGCTTTTTGGCGATCTTGGCTGCTTTGAGGATTGCTTCCGCTGGCCATTCGGATGTGCCCCAATAGAAGGCTTTGCCTTGATTGATAACATGGTTGAATGCCCTTACGGTTTCCTCGATGGGGGTTTCTGGGTCCGGTCGGTGGGCAAAAACCAGGTCGACATGGTCGAGCCCAAAATTACGCAAGGACCGGTCCACGCCTTCCACGATGTGTTTGAAACTGAGACCAGTTTCATTGGGGGTTTTACCACCCCAAAAGATCTTGGTCGAAACCACATATTGTTCGCGAGGCCAGCCCAACTCACGTAAGGCTTGCCCCATGATCTTTTCTGATTGACCGTTGGCATAACCTTCGGCGTTGTCAAAGAAATTTACGCCGCGATCCCATGCGGCTGTCATAAGCTGTTTGGCATGTTCGATGTCTACCTGGTTGTGGTATGTGACCCAGGAGCCAAAGGATAGTTCTGAGACTTTTAAACCTGATTTCCCTAAATGTCTATAATTCATAGTACCTCTTTGTTTTTAATCTAATTATATAAGTTTGTGATGAATAAGCACAGATGTGTAGAAGGGTGATTTGGTGAAGCGGCCAGTGACCGCTCCGTACGGAAAGGCTGCTGCCTCTTCTGGTCAACCTTAGATTCTTCGCAGCGTTCAGAATGACAAAAAACTATACTTTGTTCAGTTTGTAGGCTGGAATGCGCCTCTTGTGCGCACTCCGCAAACAAAAAACAACCATTTTTCCCTTTTGTCGGAGTGAGCCCGCACAAGCTTAAATTGTTCAAGGTTCACAGGCGGGCTCATTCCGACCTACCATGACTGTAAAGATTCTTCACTTCGTTCAGAATGACAAGATCAACAGAAAAACAATTCGTTGACGTTGAAATCAAACCATGATATTATTTCTACCTTGACGCCCCCATCGTCTAGTGGCCNNTTTTTATTCCTTGAAACGATTTATTCACAAAAGGGTTAATTGTCTTAAACCGCGATGAATACTCCAAAAGACTTTGAAATCCCTTATCCCCGAGTCAGTTTTCGCCGAAAAGTGTTGGATTTGGTTGGGCGAATACTGATTCGCTTGCTGTCTCACGTAAAAATCACCGGTTTAGAAAACATTCCTCCAAACGGTCCTGTGATTTTAGCTGGCAATCATGTCTCAACTCTTGAACCAATGTTACTTGCAGTTTTTCCCAGACGCCAGGTGGAATTACTTGGCGCAGGAGACCTTCCTTTTGAAGGATTGATCGATCAGATCGTAGCGTTGTATCAGTTTATTCCGGTGAACCGAGGCAACCTGGATCGCAAGGCAATGAACCAGGCGTTTGGTGTACTCCAGCAGGGTGGCGTTTTGGGAATCTTCCCAGAAGGAGGCACGTGGAATCCCGGGCATATGAAAGCCCAGGTAGGAGTGTCATGGCTGAGTCATAAAGCCCATGCGCCGGTTGTACCGATAGGTTTCAGTGGATTCCAAAACAGCTTTTCAAAAGTCCTAAAACTAAAACGACCTCGCCTCAAGATGAAAGTTGGCAAGTTAATTCCAGCCCTCACCGTTGAGAATGATGACGAGAAAATCAAAACTATTTACCAGGAATATGCTGACATGGTTCTGCAAGAAATCAATAAATTGGTGGATCCCAAGGATTTCCTGCTGATACCAGAACAAACTGATTACAACCTCGAGGTGCTGGCGGGAAGAATTGACAACGCGATGAGGGCAGTACATTTGACGAGCCCCGAGGCGTTGGCACAATTTTTGTTTTCACCAATACTGCTAAATTCTTTGGCTAAAAATTTAAAAAAACCGGTCCAACCGCTTTATCCTCTGGAACAACCCAGGTGGAACCAGCAATTTTCGACAGCGATTGAAGCCGTTTTGGATGTGTTGACAGATAATCCAGGCTTTTTCACCTACCGTCTGGGAATGGAGCAGGGTCACCATGTGGAATCTGCTTTACAAGAACTTTTAACCCTTCTCAAGGCGGCTCGCGATTCTAACGAGATACTTGTCATCAATGCAAGCGCTCGCTCAAAGCATTCGGATGGGCGGGTTGAACAAAAATCTTATCGATATCGAATCCCGCCAATACCTGAACAAACTGATCAGACCTGATCGGACGCTTTAATATCTTTGATGTTCAATTGCAGCGATTGTCTTCCCTGGTAGTTGTTAATCTCAAAAGCATAGGCAATGTCTACAAATGGCGGCATGTCCTGCATCCAGTGCCCCTGGTTGAAGGCTATCGCGTCGAATTGGTGCATGCCTGAACCTAATGTCATTTTGAGGTGGCGTCCATCACCAACGGCGTATGCCCGGGCAACACGGCAGTTCCGGCTGCAAAATAAAGCATCCGGATTGTTGGTTCCGGTTGGTTCCAGCTGAGCGATGTCAGAGAGAATGCCGGGAATATGCTCAGGTTTTAGACGATCGAGAGAAATGTCATAATCGATCGACAATTCGGGAGCCAATTCCATCCCGGATAAACGATCACGAGCGATTTGTGTGATACGTTCTGTGAAGGCTTCCAACTGCCCAATTTCCAAGCTCAGTCCTGCCGCCATGGCATGACCACCATAATGCTCCAGAAGATCTGCACACTGGTCCAGCGCTTCCACAATATTGAACTCAGGAATCGTCCGGCAGGAGGCTTTTACCATTCCATTCTCAAGGCGACCGACAATGGCAGGTTTGTAAAATCCTTCGGTAATTCGCCCTGCTGCCAAACCAACCACACCTTCTTCGAAATCTTCTGAAACAGAGATAATGATTGGCGTATTTGGATCAGCAGCATTAGCTTCAGCAACGACTCTGTCTTGGATGATGTGCATGATATCTTTGCGTTGGCTGTTGTAATTGTCCAGCTGTTGGGCAAGCGCGCCGGCACGGAATAGGTCTTTGGTTGTCAAAAGTTCGAAAGCAGCTAAGGCGGAATCCATACGCCCGGCAGCATTCAACCGGGGACCAATGCCAAAACCAAGATGTCCGGCATTGAGTTGTTCGATCTTTATACCGGAAGTCTGAATGAGCGAATAGAGACCTTGCCTGCGGGTGGAACGCATTGCCTGCAAGCCGGCTTTGACCAGGGCACGATTTTCACCATCAAGCGGAGCAATATCGACCACCGTACCAATACTGACCAGGTCGAGCCATTGGTGGTAATCGATATTTGGGTCGGGATAAGCCAGGAGATAGGCTTTGGCAATTTTGTACGCCATGCCCACTCCAGCCAGCATTTTGTAAGGGTAAGGATCCCCAGCTTGATGTGGGTCGATCACGGCATCAGCGGGTGGCAGATCTGTTCCTGGAAGATGGTGGTCGCTGACGATCACCTTCATGCCCAGCTGTTTGGCGAGAGCAACCTCTTCTTGAGAGCGAATGCCGCAATCTACGGTAATAATGAGGTCAATGCCTTCAGATGCAAGCTGTTGAATGGCTTCAACATTGAGACCATAACCTTCGTCAAAGCGGTTGGGAATGTAAACCCTGGGAGTGTGCCCCAATTGGTCAAAAAATTCGTAAAGTAATGCACTGGAAGTGACGCCATCGGTATCGTAATCGCCGTAAATCGCGATGTTTTGATTGTCTTTGATGGCATCATGAATGAGTGCAACTGCTTTTTCCATGTCTTTCAACGCGAAAGGATTGGTATCAGTCGGGGATTCTGCCCCCAGGTAAGCACGCGCGATTTCGGCGGTAGTGATACCGCGGTTGAAGAGCAGCTGACGTAAGAAAGGGGAATGCTCAGATAGCTCACGGCTGATATGGGGAGGGATAAGAGGTGAAACTGTCCAGCGTTTGGGGGTTGAATGGTTGTTTGATTCTGCCATGGTTTCTTTTTGATTAATTGTACCTAAATTGTTCTAGAAAATCAGAGGAAATAATGGACAGTTATTCCTTATGGAAAAACACCCACACCCCAACCCTCCCCCAAGGAGAGGTCGGGAATAGCTAACCGGACAAGCCATCTTAGTTTTGCTTACGCTAGAACACCCACCCCCTAGACCTCAACCTACGGCGCGCATGCAGTCCCAGAAGAGGGCGTCGGCTGGCCACCAGCTTTACGCATCGATATATTCGATTAGTTTATGAAAAACACCCACACCCCAACCCTCTCCCAAGGAGAGGGTGTGTTTGTTTTGTGTCTCAACCGCATTGATGAAAAAGGAAAAAAGGAAGCGGTTTATAACCATACTACTGGTTTGCCAATTCTTTCTTCCACCTTTTCAATGATCAAAACACAGGTCAGTTCGAAGTAAAGATCAATGTCACTATTAGTAAAACGCAGTACATCAATTCCTAATTCGTGTAATCTTTCACGTCTCTTTGCATCCAACTCAGTTTGTTTTGGCTTCAAATGTTGACTTCCGTCAATCTCAATTACCAGTTTCGCTTGGTGGCAATAAAAATCAACGATGGTATTTTCAATCACAAATTGTCGGTGTATCGGAAGGGGAAAATTGCGTAAGAATCGAAACCAGAGTTTTTTCTCTTGCGGTGTAGCGTTATTACGTAGATTTCTTGCTAACTGCGATAACGTAGAACCTGCCATAGTTAGAAGTTTACTTCAACCTCCAAAGATTTCATCAAAAATAGTTTTTCGCTTCAATAATTGCAAATATTCTTACTAATAATGAGAAAGTTTAATGAACCCATGGAGTCGGAATTTGAATGGCAATCGTCGCCCTCTCCTGGGAGAGGGTAGGGGTGTGGGTTTGTTTCAGCAACCAATTCGATTACATAAAACGCAACTTGGAGGGGTTGTGAAAGACCTTTTCAGAAATAGTTTTTAAGGAAAACGAATCAACGACACCAAGCTAACTATTCACCCTTTCTCCTGGGAGAGGGTTGGGGTGTGGATGTTGAATACTTTTACTTAGGGTTG
>DOEX01000188.1 GCA_003532515.1 Anaerolineaceae bacterium
ATACTGTAAATCGCGATTAGATTGATCACGAAGATGAAAACAATACGCCCGATACCCACGGCTTGATCGGCAAAGAAGCGTCGTAATGTGTCTACGTCAGAAGTAGCACGTTCCAACAGATCGCCGGTTTTAGATTCGGCATGGTAAGCATAAGACAGGCGCTGAATATGATCAAAAAGGTAGTCGCGCAACCGACGTGTGGTATTTTCTGCTGTGAAGGAAGCCATCCAGTTACTCATGAAGGATGAGATTGCCTGGAGGACGATCATGGCGCCGAAATTAAAGGCAGCCAGGATCAACTCGTTGCCCGAGAATCCCTCACCTATGACCTGGTCCAGGTAGCGTCCTAAAACAAGGTACATATTGGTACGGGCAAAGGCGGCCAATCCAAGAAAGACCGTGGCGACCAGGTAGTTAAAGTGGTAGCCTTTCATTAAATGCCACAAACTCGCCAGCTTCTTGCTGGAGAGAATTTTGGGCATATCCAGGTCTACGTAACTACCTTCAGGCTTTATCACAATTACTCCAAATTTTAACCGTCACATCACTCTCGACAAACAAACAAGTATACACACGGCAATATGGAGCGTCAATGAAGGTTGACATATTTAGTAAAAAAGATTGGTTATAAAGAGAATAATTATTCGTTTTCGTTCAACACCATTGCTCAAAACCTGATTGACAAATCCGTAACCTAATCATCAGTTGCTCGAACAAATTCGATAGCCTGGTCGATGATTTGGTGGTTGTCACGATCCAAAAGCATGGTGTGAGAGGCATCTTCCAAAACAACCAACTGCTTTTTGTCCGACGAGATGAAGTTGATTATGGTTTCTCCCGTTTTAATCGAGACTCTCTTATCCGCTTTACTGATAAAAACCAAGGTTGGTTGAGTCACTTTACTGCGTTGTTTCCGGACGTGCTTCTGAAGTCGCATAAGTTGAACAAATCCCTTCAATGGAAAAACGTTATAGCCTTTCCATTGCTGGTCATCCTTTGAAGGACCTTTATCCAGGTATTTTATAAAATGTTGCAGAATATAAGCAGCCTTCGAACCTTTGATTTTGAGTTCCAAAGCAGGAGCGAAGAGCAGGAGTCCCGCCACCTCCGGGAATTCGACCGCTGTGAGCAAGCACAGCAGTGCGCCCATCGATTCCCCACCCAGCCAGATTTGGTCACAAGTTTCGCGTAAGTCAAGATAAGCCTGGCGTACGGTTTGATACCAATCCTGCCAGTGGACCTTATTGAGGTCGTCTGGATGCGTGTCGTGACCGGGCAGAAGCGGAGCGGAAACGGTGAAGCCCTCTTGCTTCAAGCGCTCTGCCAACGGTTTGACTTCGGTTGTTGTGGCAGTGAAACCGTGAACGAGCAGAAACCCGGTTCGATTGCCCGGATAGTGGAAACTCGACCCGTCGAGATGTGGTTTTTCAATGTATTGATTGCTCATGATTCTCCTGTTTGGTGGATCGGTATTGTAAGTTCAATTTTTGATGATTCAACCTGCGACCCTCATCCACCGCAAGCGGTTCCCCTTCTCCGAGGGGAAGGTCATGATTTCAGTTCGTCCAATATTCCAATCGATCAATCATGGTCTTGAAGTTTGGCGTTCCTGAGGACATAGTCAGAAAACCAAAATTACCGCCTTCTTCGATGCTACTTTCGCTTATCGAGCCGACTTTTTGTCGGTTGATGTAAAACTCAAAGGCATTATCTTTGGCTAAAATGCCAATTTGGTCGGTTTCTCCCGCTGGGTTGAAAGCGTCGCTTTTCTGATACTGTACAAGATCGATGGTTTCATTCGCAGCTGTGTATTGTGTGAAACCCCAATAGCCACCGCAGGTGACTCCCATATAGTAAAAGTCGCCAGAGCCACCCCAACGGATCACCAGACCAAAACGGTCCTGTCCCTGGCAATTGGGTATGCTAAAGGTGGTTTCAAAATAGCCGTCTTTAAACTCAGGGTTGGTAGTATACCAACTGCTCCACCAGGGAGTGCCTTTGGATGTGAACTCAAGCTGACCATTGCTGATTTTTGAGTACAGGTAATCGCTCTCAAAATCCCAATAATCGCCGCTATCAAACTCTTCAATAAAGGCAGCTTCACCGCTCCAAGGGTCGGTCAAGGTGAGCTCGGTCGGAGAAGGGGTCTGCGAAGGCTCTGGCGAGGTTTCTTCGGTCTGAGTCACCGTGGCAGTCTCTGGCTCCTCAAACGTTGGCGTGGATTGTGCTTGGGTTTCTGCTGGAGGAGTTTCAGTTTGAACTGGAAGTTGTATGCTTGTTGGGTCCTGAGGGGCAATCTCCTGGGTTTGAGCTCCCTTGGTAAGGATCATGGATACGCTTGTCTGAACTACCGGGTCTTCGGAATAATCCACCTCTCCTGGAAAATTGCAGGCTGAAAGCAACAAGATGATGATCAATACGGGGATAAACTTTTTCATAGATCAAATCCTTCGTTTGTTCTGACTGATTGTCCTCAATTCTACTCCAGAGAATCTCAGCCAGGTACTGAAAGTACACGAAAACATTAGGTACTATAATTGGGGCGTATCTTGGTTGGCATTATCTTGTTAAGCTATAAAGAAAACTGGAAAGGTTTAAAATGGACTTATTTACAAAAGCATTTGAATATGACACTGTCAAGTTAGCAAAAGCTAGCGGTGATTACCCTTATTTTATCCCGTTGGATCGCAATGAAGGCACAGAAGTTGTGTACCAGGACCGAAGAATTATTATGTGTGGTTCGAACAACTACCTGGGTCTCACTACCCATCCCAAGGTGCGTGAAGCGGCGATCGAAGCCATCAAAAAATTCGGCACAAGTTGCACCGGTTCGCGTTTTCTCAATGGTAATATGACCATTATCGAAGAGTTGGAAGACAAACTTGCCCTATGGGTAGGTAAAGAAGCTGCTCTCGTATTTTCGACTGGTATGCAGGTGAACCTTGGCACCATCAGTTCGATCGTTGGCAAACGTGATATCGTCATCCTGGATAAGGAAGACCATGCCAGCATTGTCGATGGGGCTTTCTTGAGTGGCGGCAAAATTGAACGATTTCGCCATAACGATATTCCTCATTTGGAACGCGTACTTCAAAGTTTGCCGGAGGAGCCGGGTAAATTGCTGATTGTGGATGGTCTGTTTAGCATGGAAGGTGATATTGCAAATTTGCCTGAGATTGTACCGCTTTGCAAAAAGTACCATGTGCGCCTGATGGTGGATGACGCCCATGGCATGGGGGTCTTGGGTGGCGGAAGGGGAACCGGCGCTCATTTTGGAATGACAGACGATGTGGACCTGATCATGTCCACTTTTAGCAAGTCGTTCGCCTCGATTGGTGGCTTTATTTCAGGCGACACGGACGTAATCGATTACATTAAGCATCATGCCCGCAGCTTGATTTTCAGTGCCAGTATTCCACCAGCCAACACGGCAACGGTGCTTGCGGCTCTTGAAGTTATGCAAGATGAACCTGAACGGGTTGAACAACTGACAAAGAATGCAGAATTTATGCGGGCTGGCTATAGTCGACTCGGCTTCGACACTGGTCACTCTGTGTCACCGATCATCCCTATCATCATCGGCGATGATGCCCTGACTTTCAAGGTCTGGCGCGAATTGTTTGATAACGGCGTGTTCGTGAATCCGGTCATCTCTCCCGCTACTGCCCCTGGTCGCCAGCTG
>DOEX01000215.1 GCA_003532515.1 Anaerolineaceae bacterium
ACCGTCAACGGGTATGAGGCAGAAGGTAGTAGATTAGTTGTTCCATTAGCTCCGCACAACAAGTTTTGCCTATTCTTTGTGATAAGATAAATCCATGATCAAGGCATTAATTGAAACCTTAAGACCGAGGCAATGGACTAAGAATCTGGTTATTTTTGCCGGCCTGATCTTCGATGGTCAGTTCCTTCAGCCTATGCCATTTTTGCGCGTCCTTGCCGCTGCTCTGCTCTTTTGCCTGGTTTCTGGTGTAACCTACACCATCAACGACTTGCTGGATATTGAAGCAGACAAACTCCATCCACAAAAGCGCAATCGACCAATTGCCTCTGGCAGACTGAGTAAGCAGATGGCGATAAGCGTCATCATTACTCTGTCAGTTGTTTCTTTAGTTGGTGGCTATCTGCTATCTCCCCGGCTGGCACTGATCTTCGTTGCTTACACACTGTTGATCCTGGTTTACTCGTTGTGGCTAAAAAAGGTCATGATTCTGGACGTTTTGGTGATTGCCTCTGGCTTTGTATTGCGCGTTCTGGCAGGGTTAAGTGTGATCCAGGTCGCCTATTTTTCTCCCTGGTTGTTCGTGCTGACAACGCTCCTGTCGATGTTCCTGGCTTTTGGAAAGCGCCTTGCAGAGCTGAAGCTTCTGGAAAACAACGCAATCAGTCACCGCAAAGCGCTGGACGGTTATACCGTACCGCTCCTCAACCAGTACATCATGGTCATCTTGACTGCGATTTTGATCACCTATACGCTCTATACCTTTTCTGCTCATCCTGGTCAGTCTAACTATGCAATGATGTTGACGATTCCATTCGTGGTCTATGGAATTTTTCGATATCTTTACCTGATCCAGAGCGACCTGATCACGTCTTCTCCTGAAGAAGTTCTGCTAAAAGACCGCCAATTGCAGATCGCCATCGGTTTATGGGGCCTTTCAGTGCTGGCGATATTGTATTTTATCTTTTGAGGTAACCATGCCCGCTATAAGTCAATCTGCTTGTGGAAAAGCGATTTTGCTGGGTGAACACGCGGTTGTTCACGCTCAGCCTGCCATCGCCATTCCGCTCACGAGCAAGCGAGTGAAAGTCAATGTAGAGCCGCAAATTCTTGCCCCAACGGGCAAAATTCGGGTCATTTCTCCGTTTCTCGATCTCAATCAGGATTTAGATACCCTGCCTGATCACCATCCTGTTTTTCAATCTGTTCACCTCACACTCGCAGAAATGAAGGTGATTCAAACTCCCAGCTGCACTTTGCATATCTCTTCAACCTTGCCAATGAGTTCCGGGCTGGGTTCCAGTGCCGCACTTGCTGTTGCTATTACCAGAGCCTTATCTGAATTCCTCGGACATCCTTTTGACCTTGAAACCGTCAACAAAATCGCTTACGAATGCGAGACCTACGTTCATGGCAAACCTTCCGGAATCGATAATACGGTTGTCACCTATGAAAAAACTATTGCATTCCAAAAAGGGAGAAGTATTGAATTTCTGGAACCCGCAAGACCCTTGATCTTTGTTCTTGCAGACAGCGGTGTTCACAAATCAACATGGTTAACTGTTGCCAGTCTTGCACAGGATTTGGAAAATAGACCTGGTTTTGTCAGACCAAAATTGGAAGCGATCGGACAATTAGCAGATCAAGGCAAGCAAGCCATCCTCGCTGGTGACTTAGATAGCCTGGCAGAGGCAATAAATCTCAATCAAGGCATTTTGCAGGAACTGGATTTATCTTGTCAAGAATTAGATGTATTAATCGAAAAAGCTTTGGAAGCCGGCGCGTTAGCAGCCAAACTGACTGGGGGTGGCAAAGGCGGGCACATGTTTGCGCTGGTGGATGAAAATTCGCTGCAGCCTGTGCTTGCTACACTGCAAGAAGCATCTGGTGGAAAAGCGTTTCATACACGCGTAGATCCTGAGGCAAAATAGTTATGAGAAGTGATCTCATTTTCCTCAAACTTGGCGGCTCTCTGATTACTGACAAAGCACAAGCTGAAACCGCCCTGCCGGAATTGATCTTTAGTCTGCTTTCAGATATCAAAAGCTATTTGGATAACAATCCTGGACAAAAAATCCTGCTGGGACATGGTTCCGGCTCATTTGGGCATCATGCTGCGGCAAAATACAACACGCGCAATGGTGTCAACACCTCGGCTGAATGGCATGGTTTCCGGGAGGTTTGGGAAAGCGCCAGGAAACTGAACCAGATCGTCCTCGAAATTGGTCGTCAAGTTAACCTGGAGTTGATCTCATTTCCTCCTTCTGCCAGCCTGCTCGCAAGAAAAGGTCAGGTTGTATTCTGGAATACGGAATCCATTGAGCATGCGTTGGAGAGAGGTTTAATACCTTTGGTGTATGGCGATGTGGTGTTTGATGAAGTTCTTGGCGGAACAATCTTCTCGACTGAGGAGCTTTTCGCTCATCTATCGACAAATCTGAAACCAAGTCGTATTTTGTTGGCGGGCAGAGAAGAAGCTGTATTTGCCGATTACCCCTTCAATCAACAGCCGATCACTCACATTTCTCGTTCAGCAGCGCTTGAAAGCTACCTGCAGCCTTCGCAAAACAAGGATGTTACCGGCGGGATGCGCTCTAAAGTTGCCCAAATGCAAGCGATTTGCCTGGCAAACCCGGGTATAACCGTCGAGATCTTCCGTGCCAACCATGCCGGAGAGCTTTTCGAGGCACTCTCTGGTTCGCATTCAGGTACAATCATCACCTGATATCCTTGTTTGGGAATAACTCAACTTTGGACTATACTCGGCGATAAGGTTCGATATGATTTATACAAGACAACAATTAGAAGAATTTGAATCTCAACAGTTGGCTTCCTATGCGATTCATAGCAAGGATTCCAAAGGACGCAAGTTCCCGGAAGAAGAAGCGGATTTGCGCACGCGTTTCCAACGTGACCGAGAACGCGTTTTGCACACTACTGCCTTTAGGCGGCTGGAATACAAAACGCAGGTGTTCATCAATCATGAAGGGGATTACTATCGCACCCGACTGACTCATACCCTTGAGGTTGCCCAGGTTGGTCGCTCAATTGCGCGTTCTCTAGGTGCCAACGAGGACCTGGTTGAAACCATCTGCCTGGCTCACGATCTCGGTCATCCACCTTTTGGTCATTCTGGAGAGGGTGCATTAGCCAAGATGATGAGCAATCATGGTGGGTTCAATCACAATCACCATTCTCTTCGAATTGTAACCGTGCTCGAAAACCGCTATCCCGACTTCCCAGGGTTGAACCTGAGTTGGGAAGTTCTGGAAGGTATGGTCAAGCATGAGACCGACTATGACCGCTCCGACGTTCAGGAATATGATCCGGAATTACGTGGGTCTCTGGAAGCCCAGATCGCCAATGTTGCCGATGAACTGGCATACACCAGCCATGACCTGGATGATGGATTGCGTTCCGGCATGATCACACCCTCTCAGTTGGATGGAATCGCCATTTGGGAAATTATTAACGAAAGTATCGGACGCCGCAGAACTGACACACTGGACGAACTTTCTCGCCACCAAATTATCCGCCGCCTGATCAACTTTGAAATCACAGACCTTGTTCAGTCTATCGATCGCTACTTGC
Organism: Anaerolineaceae bacterium; assembly: GCA_003532515.1. Taxonomy (GTDB): domain Bacteria; phylum Chloroflexota; class Anaerolineae; order Anaerolineales; family Anaerolineaceae; genus Mesolinea. The sequence goes on from DOEX01000215.1 coordinate 3,589, forward strand.
GCAAGAGCAACATCAAGTCTGCTCTTGAATTACAAAAACTGCCATACAATGTGGTCGGCTTCAGCGAAGACATGTACAGAAGAAACCGGGAGTTGAAGGACTTCTTATTCAACAATCTGTACCGTCATTATCGAGTTGTTCGAATGGCTGAAAAATCTGAACAGATTCTTTCCAGAATTTTTACTGCCTATCAACAAACTCCATCCGCATTGCCTCCGGCTGTCCAGGACACGATTTCTGAGCGGGGGCTTGAACGCAGTGTTTGCGATTACATTGCGGGAATGACCGATCGCTTCGCCATTGACGAATATCAACGTCTTTTTGACGTAAATGTTTTACCTTAGAAAGAGAATATGAAACAACCAATTATCATTACGCCAGCAGGCAAAACTCAATTAGAAAAAGAACTTGCGGAATTAAAAGGTCCCCGAAGAGATGCAATTTCCAAGCGCCTGAAGAGTGCCATCGAGATGGGCGATCTTTCAGAAAATGCTGATTACAAAGCCGCCAAAGAAGACCAGGGGTTCCTGGAAGGTCGTATCCAGGAGATTGAAGCTATTCTCTCAAAAGCAGAGATCACTGAAGATACGCCCAAAAATAATGGCAAAGTCCAGATTGGAAACCGGGTGACGATCCGGGAAGAAGGTCAAACCGAAGAGACCTGGACGGTAGTAGGTGCTAGTGAAGCAGATCTTAAGCACCACAAAATTTCATATTTTTCTCCAATCGGTTCAGCTCTGATGGACAGAAAAGTCGGAGATGTTGCTGAAGTGACCTTGCCGAATGGCTCAAAAATCTTTTACAAAATTCTCAAAATAGAGTAGCTTACAGCTGACAGCTCCATCGTATGGCGAGATTGAGAGCACCTTAAACCTTTAACCATTTAGACTTTAAAGTGCTCTCAATCCGCTGTTACTGGTATTAATGTAAAGAATGGCTTAACATGCTCGGCAGTTTGAGGACGGGTGAAGGTCTATCTGGTAAAAGTAACAACGCCCTCAATCGCGCCCTACATCGATGCAAATTCTGGAAAGCTAGTTTCCCTAAGAATGATTCAAAGGATTTAAAAAACCGGGTTGTGTCACACAGCCCGGTTTAAGATTGTTACTTATATTTACTTTCGATATACTGCCAATTCAATCGTGTTCCTTTGGAAGTAACTGTCCTCCGGCAAAGGCAGGTCACCGTAAGAGACATCCACAATTCGTCCTTCCATCCTCAGAGTAGCAGTCTCAAGGCGGAATAGTTTGCCAGGCTCAGCCAAAATCGGTTCACCCCGGATTTCCAGGCGCTGACTAATGACTGGATCATTGAAGGCATGTTTGCTCATTATTACTTTAGTTACGGTCTGGATATCGTTTTTATCAAAGAGCCAGACATCAAAGGCGGAGATTTTCTTGGGCTCGCCCACTCCGATCAAATCGGAAAT
>DOEX01000217.1 GCA_003532515.1 Anaerolineaceae bacterium
ATTGCCCTCGAGCCAACCTGATTGACTGAAATCATGTAACCACCAGAAGAATAACCTTTCAGTTCATAGGCGTTGTTAATCACTTCCCAACCGGTTGAGTGGTCAGTGAAATCATCCTCAAACAAAACCTGTCCGGATTCTTTACCAGGCAGAAGGTCCTGGCTTATTTTCCCTTTATGAAAAGAAGAACATCCTGAGGTCATGAAGATAAGTAGGAAGAATAAAATGAAGAGTTTCTTTTGATTGTCCATATTAACGATTGTATTATGAAATCCCCGCCATGCCGTGTGCGAAATGGTTTTGAACCTGCAAAAGCAGGAGTTGGTTCTTCCTCCAAGATCGGTCTTGACTTTCGTCTATCACGTCACCTGGTGTGAGATCAAACCATTTGTGTTGGTGTTGGTACAAAACGGTATAAACGCATCACAAACACAGCAGGGTAAGTAAAATATACCATAAAATTATTAAGTAACTTTTTGCAGCTAGACAGTAGAAGACCCTATGAAAAAGAGACTATTTATTGCAGTTAAGCTTAACGAAACAACGATCAACGAGCTCCGTTTGTTTCAAAAAAAACTGACCCGGGAATTACCATTCAAAGGGATACGCTGGGTTGATCCAGGTTTATTTCACCTGACTTTGCAATTTTTGGGCGATACCGAGGAAAGTCAATTACCCACCCTGATATCAAACCTGGAATCCGCCGCAAGTAAGGTTAAACCTTTTGAGTTATCAGTTGAAGGATCAGGTTTTTTTGGTTCAAATGCCTCCGTGAGGGTACTTTGGGCAGGCACTAGACCGTCTTCAGAATTACGAAATCTGTTCAATGAGGTGATTTTAGCTACTGCGTTCCTGCGGTTAGAGCAAGATCCTCGTTTTTCCCCTCATCTTACCCTTGCAAGAGTGGCAGATTGGTTGCCCAAGGAAGAATCTTCTCGTATTGCCCAAATCATTACCGAAAATAAGGCAAAAGTCTTTGGCGTCACGAAAATAACATCCATTTATCTGATTGAAAGTGTCTTAAACCCTGCTGGACCCGTATACAAAACTATGAAGATTTTTGACTTGGTGTAAAATAACAAAAAAAAGAGTTGAGGTGATCTGCTGGAACCAATCGTATTAGCCCGTGAAATTGTCAATATTCTAGAAGAAAAATTCGGTGAAGAAATCCTATTGTTAGATTTAAGAGGTCTGTCCGATTTTACAGACTTCTTTGTGATTGCCACAGCCAGTAGCGATCGACTGTTAGACAGCCTGTCAACGTTCATTAAAGAAGAAATAAAGAAGCAGCATCGCTACAATGCTTCAGTTGAGGGAAGCGGTCAGACAGGATGGGTGATCCTTGACTTTGGCTACGTGGTTGTACATCTCTTCTCAGCAGCCCTGAGAGAATTTTACGACCTGGAAAATCTCTGGCAGAACGCAAAAATTGTCCTAAGCGTCCAATAATTCTTATTTTTTCTACCTTTTTTCTCTAAACTTTTCGGGTTTATTTTGGCACATACAAAAACCTCTCCAAAGAGAGGTTTTTGTTTCCAATTTGACCATCCATTGTCAACTTAGGAGACGTCCATGGGGAGTTCCTACCTTGATTAGAAGAAATCGAAATTCTACTGAATATCCCTCAAAATTTCTTGAGCGTGATCTTGAGGTTTCACTTTTTCATAAGCTTTCAGGATTCTGCCTTCTTCATCAATAACATAGGTGATCCGAAGAACTCCCATATACTCCTTACCCATGTATTTTTTTGAACCCCAGGCCTCGTAAGCCTTGATCACAGTCGTATCGGTGTCTGATAACAGAGGAAAAGGCAATGAATACTTTTCCTGAAACTTGGCATGAGAGGCAGCACTGTCCTTGCTGACCCCCAGTACCACCATACCGTTCTTGCGGAAGTCCCCAAAACTGTCTCTGAAACTGCATGCCTCTGTGGTACAACCTGGAGTGTCATCCTTTGGGTAAAAGTAGAGGATAACTTTTTTCCCTTGGTAATCGGATAATTTGTGCAAAACTTCTTCATGATCGGGTAACTCAAAATCTGGAGCTAAAACACCTTCGTTTAACATACATCCTCCTTAGAATAGTGGATAAACAAGTAAATAGCAAACTGCAAAAAAGTGTAAAAATGCAGTGGCTCTGATAATGTGCCAATGGGGTTTCATACCCATGACCATGCGATTCAATAAGTACATACTGAAGATGCCAATTATTGCGGTAATCAAGATTGGCAGGTTGACCCCTAACGTAGCGTTCCTATAAAAGTATAAAGAGAATACAAGGTAAGTGAGAAGCATAGAAACATTGAGGATTTTGATACCATTCTCCCACCCAATAACTTGCAGAAATGATCTTTCACCCGTCTTTTGATCAAGTTCATATTGCTCAAACAACAAGGAAGTCCTGTCGGCAACGTAGAGAAAGAAGAAAGCCATGGTTAATAGAACGTGCCCACTGGTGGGATTTGTGCCCTGCATACCAGTCCCGAGTAACAACATCAAGGGAGATACGATAACCCCCTCAATAATAACGCTAGAAGTTTGGAATAACATTTTGCCTATCCGGAAAATGGTTATGAGCATCAAAAAAGTGAGAAGACTGATATAGATCAAATTCACCCCTATGAGTCTATTCATCCTGAGCGTGGAGTAAATGAGAAATAGATAGGCGAAAAAGAGAAATATCGTCAGGATGAATAATTGACTCTTTTTGTTTCCACGTTCAAAACTGACACGGCTATACGGGTTGATCTTCGATGTACTCAAGTAGTTGAATAGCTGTTGCAGGGAAAGTACGGTAAAAAAGACCAGGATTCCAACAATGAAACTGATCCAATCGAAGTTGCTATTTTGAAAACCGGCAAAAATTGAACCAACTGTGTAGGTTAATAAACTCGCAAAAATAAAGAAGGTATTTTTCCTCAAGGATAAGAAAACTTTTGGCATGTGTTAAGTTTAACACAAGAAGCTTTGAGGGCATCGCGGTTATAATCAAAATTGATGAAAGCGAGCAAGAAGTTCTATTTCTTTATTGCGATCTTAATCGTCCTGGTTGAGTTTTCAGGGGTTATTCCTAGTGCTTATGCTCAAAATCCTACTCTCGATATTTTTGTTGCCAACACAGCCAGTCAATGTAGTGGTAAAACCCAGTGTTTTTATAACGATGACCCTGATACACCTCAATCGGTTGCGCTAAATAAAGCGCTCACTTTTGCCAGAAATAACAACCTTGGTGGAGCGCGAATACACATACTCTCTGCCTATAATATCAAGACCGATGCAGTTACGATTGACTTTCCAGTTAATATTATTGGAGAGGATTCGGGGTGGCTGAGCACGTCGAGTAGCAGCTGCGACGAACCTTTACTGCTCATAACTTCAGAAGTAACGATCAGAAATCTTCACTTAACTGATGGAGATTGCAATACCCTTTCAAGAGATTTGATTGACATTGACAGTAATCAAAATGTCTTGATCGAAAACTCAACTCTTGAGAACGGTAAGAACGCCATCGTCCAACGAAACAACCTTGGCAACTTGACAGTTCGTTTTAGTGAGATCAAAAACAATAACGGCTACGCGCTATTGAGTGAAAATAACGAGGTTACCTCCCGCCTACAGATGACGGCCAATAACATCTACAACAACGGCACTGAACCCCAGGTTATCTGTCAGAGCAATAACAACGAAGTAAACCATAACTATTGGGGCGATGGTGTTTCTGCATCACAAGCCACACAAGGATGCCAAGCGGACAACGCCCGCATGCTAGGCGCTCAAATCGTCAGTGCCCAGACGGGTGTCCAGGCAGCTCTGCAATCGATTAACACAACCTATCCTACCTCCGACTTTTATGGCTTTTCTGCGAAAAGCGATGCTGACCTTCAGCTCTATGTCATCAATCACGGTTCTTCAATGCCATTTCCTGACCGTTCTATTGCTGACATGACGGCTTGCGGTAATTATTTCGATATTTTTCTGGCAGATGAGAATCATCTTGCAAGTCTAACTTTACGCTTTTCCTATGCGTCGAACAGTCTCTGCCAGCAAGCCATACAGACAATTTCGCTTTGCGGTTCGGGTTCGATGAAAACTTATCCCTTAATGTGGCAGGATGTTAAGACCGGTTTCACTGCTGGTTGGGACCATGTTGGGGACAGCCCTAAAGGTGACGGTGGAGATATTTATCCTGGTCAGGTAACACGCTGTAATCTTCAGTCCAAAAACATCGAGGTCGATATCGATAATAATGGTCGTCCAAACCTTATCAACGATCTGGCTTTTACACCCTTTGTCCTGGGCTTTGACATCACCGCTGTTGTGGTGCTTCGCCCGATTGAACAGGCAAATGGAAATGTCATGGTCAGCTGGACAACCAGTAGTGAAAGTAACACCTCTTCTTTCAAGATAATGCGTTCTCTGTCAGAAACTGGACCCTATTTACAGGTTGGAGAAACCATTGCAGCTTTTGGAGGATCTCTCGATGGGCGTTCTTATGTCATCGAAGATAGCGATACCAGCCCCTCGACCACGTACTATTACCTTCTGCAGGTCATTACCGATGGTACTACCATTCAGCAATCCGTCGGTCCTGTACGCCTGAACACAACTGGCCCGACCGCTACAATACGCCCGACTTCCACCACTCGCCCCACCAGCACCCGTGTACCTACCAGAACGCCAACACCATTCCGGACTGCAACAAATTCCTTCCGCACCTTTACGCCAACGCAATTGACAAATACAGTTGCTCCGCCTGATGTGATCCTGGTAACAGACACTCCCTCAGTAGAACCCTTTCAAAAGCCAACCAATCTTCAGTCAACTGAAACTAAACGCCCAACGGTAAATCCTGGTTCACTCCTGGATAAAGACGTAGATAGCTCAGGAAGTGGAGACTTACATCTGCTGATCATTGGTGCGCTAATTGTTGTTGGAATCGTGGTGCTATACCTGTTTCTAACGAGAAAACTCCGTTAATTTTTGACTTTTACTTTCAGATATGCTATTCTATCTCCCAACCGCAATGAGGTGACAGGGAATGCAAAAAGAGCGTGTATCAGATAATGTTTATTGGTTTCAAAGCGAAATCTACGCACAAGTAACAGCTGGTGTCATCCTTGGCCCTCAATGGGCAATTCTGATTGACACTTTAATGCCAGAAGAGACCCCCGAAATTAAGGCTTATGTTGAAGACGAACTGATGGTTCCTGTGCGTTACATCGTCAACACCCACCATCATGCCGACCATAGCTGGGGAAACTGCTACTTTCCAACTGCTACTGTTATCGGGCATGAATTATGCCGTGAATTGATGCTTAGCCGAAGCCAGAGTGCTTTGGTTGAGGCAGGAAAAGACAACCCACTCTTCCGTAGTCTTTGTATCAAGGAACCACAGATCACCATAGCCCAGGGTTCTCTGTACATAAGAATTGGAAAAAAGCATATCAAAATCTTCTCGACACCCGGTCATTCTGAGGATTCCATTTCTGTACTTCTTGAAGACGACCGCATCCTCTTCAGCGGAGATGCCTACATGCCCATCCCCTATTTTGTGGGTGGTGACATCGACATTCTGACCGATACAATCACTGAAATCGGGAACATGGGTCTTGAAAACATCATCCAGGGACATGGCGACGTAATCTTGCGAGGTGAAATCGATGAGGTTACTAACAGTCACCTCGAGTACCTGAAGTCGGTTCGTAAATTGGTTAAAACAGCGTTCAGACGTCGAGATCCTTTGGAATTTTTGCGTTCCCAATTGGTTGAAGAAAGTGGCAAAACTCGGATAAGCATGGGTGGTCTTGCCCAGGATCTCCATATTCGCAACCTGCAGTGGCAATATCTAACCGAATTGAAGAAAAAGAAGGAAGAATTAGAAAATTAAGCTGATCACAATCAGCAAGATTGTAATGAATGACATTGCTATCGGTTCAGGATATTGATGCCATTTTTTTTCTGCCTTAAATTGGCTCAACCAGCTGGAAAGACTGTAGAGCAATCCGGTGAGTAAGAGTCCATATTGAATCGGCGGAATAAAGACGTAATGCAACCCAACCGATAATTGCGTGACTATCCAGGAAGCCAATATTGCCATCACAAGTTCGTCTTTTGTGACTTTCTGTAAGCTTAGCAAGCGAAAGGAAACAAACAGGGCAGAGAGAAATACAAAAAGAAATTGGGCAGTCATGCGAACATCGCTGTTTTTAAGCGCTATTGTCAGCAACAGAAAAAGACCAAAAGAAAAACTGATAACTAAAATTGAATACCCAAGCGATTTAAATCCAGTATCCTCGATTAAAACGTATTCTGCCCGAAGTAAAAGAGCAACAATGATATATCCAATCAGAAAGACAACCCACCATATCTGACTTCGTGCGGATTGCCGAAGCACAATCGCCAGAATCATTGTCGAAATAAATGGCAGCATCAGATGAGGTAGTACGCGCATAAGACTGAAATTTTCGTTATTCCAGACTGGATGCGTTAAAAAGACCCACACAGCTCCTACAACGGCAAGCAATGCCAAGAGTAATGGGATGAAGTTGTAATACGAGAGCTCGAAACGAATCCCAAGAATATCCAGATCGCCCGCCATCACCTCGGAGGGCAAAAGAAAAATCAGGATAAACCCCAACGCGAGGAATGCCAGGACAATGCTAAAGCGGTTAAGATAAAGACCACTGTGTTCAGATTGCATACCAAAATTTTATCACGTTGCCAGTACCAATCGATCATCAACCAAAGTATACATAATCCCCCATTTGCCTGCTCCCCAAAAAAAACGATGAATTTTTCGCTCTGTGGGAAATTACCAACCAGTAAAAGGTGCATTTTCTCAGGTTAAATGGTATAATTTATAGATTATGAGACTTATAATTCCGGCAAAAAAACAGCCCAAAGTAATCAATGCAATTAAGGCAGGGTATGACACCCTGTCTACTCATCTTTACTTGCTGCTGTTTCCAATTGTACTCGACGTTTTCTTTCTTTTTGGAAAACGTTTCCTGGTGACGAATCAGATAAACGCTATGATCAGTAACATAACAATGCCCTCTTCGGCTTCAGCGGAGGTGCTCGAATCCTGGGAAGAATTGACGGCAAGCTCACTTGTGATTTTTAAGAACTTTAGCCTGACCGCTTTCCTTAGAAGTTTCCCGATCGGTATTCCAAGTTTATTAGCTTACCGACCTTTGGAGGTTAACCCACTTGGTAGCTTCCCAACAACTCAGGTCGAGTCTTTTGCAGGTGCTGCGCTCTATGTGCTTGGTTTTTCTCTGTTAGGCTTTTTGCTCGGTGCACTTTTTCTTATCGTGATTCGTAATGCAATCCAAGGTCAAAGCTCAAACCTCACTTCGGACAGAATGCCCAACCAGCTGGTTTCACTTTTCACCCTTCCTTTAGTGATAGTGCTATTGAGCATCTTCATTCTTACGCCAGCACTATTGCTGATCTCAATTTTCAATTCTTTCCTGCCAATTCTCGCTTCGCTAGGTTACTTCCTGCTCAGTCTTGGGTTGATTTCGGCAGCGATCCCATTGTTCTTTACTGCTCATGACATTTTGTTAACTGGTAACAGTTTCGTCAATGCTGCCAGGGATAGCATTCGAATTGTCAGACCGACCAATGGAAAAACTTCCATCTTTATCATGCTGGCTTTCTTTGCCGTTTACATTACAAACATTCTTTGGCAAATACCTAAAGATGACTCCTGGATGCTGATTGTTTCCATCATTGGTCATGCTTTGGTTACCACGATTTTTATTGTGGCAAGTTTTCACTTTTTTATCGACGCACGCAACTGCGTGCGAGAATCCATAAACACAGAAACACCTATCAATCAACAAACAGGTGTTTGAGCGGAGAAATATATTGAAAAATACAAACACAGGCAGCTACGGTGCAGAAGCTATCCAGATTCTGGAAGGTCTTGAAGCGGTTCGACGCAGACCAGGCATGTACGTCGGTGGAACCGATTCGAAGGCATTGCATCACCTTATTTTTGAAGTTGTAGACAACTCTATCGATGAGGCTCTTGCAGGCAGCGCAACCGAAATTTCTATCGTAATTCACCCGGATGAAAGCGTCACTGTCAAAGACAATGGTCGCGGTATTCCGGTCGGCATTCATCCTGAAAAGAATATTTCTGCCCTGCAAGTCGTTATGACGGTTTTACACGCAGGAGGAAAATTTGGGGGCGGAAGTTACAAGGTTTCTGGTGGTTTGCACGGCGTGGGCGTCTCAGCGGTAAATGCACTCTCAGAATGGCTTGAAGTCACCGTCCACCGAGAAAACAAGATCTACTTTCAACGTTACGAAAAAGGCATCCCCCAGGATATTGTAAAGAGCGTCGGAACCTATAAGGGCGAAGAAACCGGGACTTCAATAACATTTCGTTTTGACCGATCCATTTTCCTGGAAGAAGTGAGTTATCGCTTTGAAACCCTTGCCCAACGTTTTCGCGAGATGGCCTTTGTTACCCGTGGAGTGAGCATAAAATTGTTGGATGAACGTTCCGGCAGAGAAATGACTTTCCATTTTGAAGGCGGTATTGCCTCTTTCGCTCGCTACATCAACCGGAATCGCGAAGTGCTTCACCCAATGATTTACGGCGAAAAAGAGGTCTCAGGGATAAGCATCGAATTTGCCGTTCAATATACTGATTCATATTCCGAATCGATCTATAGCTTCGCCAACACGATCAATACCGGCGATGGTGGCACTCACCTGACTGGCCTTAGAGCCGCAATCACGCGCAGCATCAATGATTATGGACGAAAATCAAGTAACTTAAAGGACACAGATCCGAACTTTAGTGGTGAAGACACTCGCGAAGGTCTTACCGGCATCATCAGTATCAAGCATCCTGATCCACAATTCGAAAGCCAGACCAAAGTCAAACTGATGAATGCTGATGTACAGACTTATGTTCAACAGGTAGTTGGTGAAACTATCTCTACTTTCCTGGACGAAAATCCCTCAGCCGGTAAAGCGATCATTCAAAAATGTCTAACTTCTGCCCGTGCCCGGGACGCCGCCAAGAAAGCGCGCGACCTGGTCATCCGGAAATCTGCTCTTGAATCCATGACTCTGCCAGGCAAACTGGCAGATTGTTCCGACCGCGACCCCAACAAAACTGAAATGTATATCGTCGAGGGTGAGTCGGCAGGCGGATCCGCCAAGCAAGGACGGGACCGACACTTCCAGGCAATTTTGCCCTTACGCGGTAAGATTCTCAACACTGAACGGGCTCGCCTTGACAAAATTTTGGGCAATCGCGAGGTGAGATCCCTGGTTTCGGCTCTTGGAACCGGTATTGGAGATTCTTTTGACCTGAAAGGTCTGCGTTATGGCAAGGTCATTATCATGACCGATGCGGATGTCGACGGTGCTCACATCCGAACCTTACTGCTAACCTTCTTCTTCCGCTACATGCAGCCATTGATCGATGAAGGGCATCTTTACATCGCCCAGCCCCCACTATATCGAGTGGGCTATCGAAACCAGATCTCTTACGCTTACAGCGACGAAGAGATGGAAAAAATTGTTGCGAAATTGGGTGGAAAAACCAAGGCATCTTTATCCCGATATAAAGGTCTTGGTGAAATGAATCCGGAACAATTGTGGGAAACCACCATGAACCCCGAAAACCGGACCTTACTGCAGGTCGATATTGAAGATGCTGTTGAAGCTGATCAAACTTTCGATATGCTCATGGGCGCACTGGTGCCTCCCCGCCGGCGCTTCATTCAAACCCATGCCAAAGAGGTCCGCAACCTGGATGTCTAAAACCAAATCGCCTGTTCAAACAGGCGATTTTTCTATGCTATGATACGCAAAATCATTCACCTGGACCTTGATGCTTTCTTCTGCTCTGTGGAAGAATTGTTAGACCCATCTTTGAAAGGAAAAGCTTTTGCGGTAGGAGGTAGCCCAAGCGGTCGCGGGGTGATAACTTCAGCTTCGTATGCGGCCCGGATGCGCGGGGTTCGTTCAGCCATGCCAACCCGTGAGGCACTCAATATCCTTCCAGACCTGGTTCTGGTGCGCAGTGGTTTCCACCATTACAGTGAGTATTCCAATAAGGTGATGTCGATTCTTCGTAATACGTCCCCCATTGTTGAACAAGTTTCAATTGACGAAGCGTTTCTGGATGTCAGCGATATGCCGCAACCAATCGGGTCTATTGCCATCGACTTACAAAAGCGTGTTTGTCAGGAAACCGGGCTGCCTTGTTCACTGGGTTGTGCCACCAGCCGTCTTGTTGCCAAGATTGCCAATGATTTTGGCAAGAAACAAGTAAAGACTGGGCGCTCTCCGCAAAAAATTACCATCGTTGAACCAGGTAAGGAAGAGGAGTTTTTAGCACCTTTGGATATCCAGGCACTCTGGGGTGTGGGTCCGAAAACTGCAGCCCATCTTCGCCAAAGGGGTATTACTACCATCGGCAACTTGGCAGCGCTGAGCGATGCAGATCTCAAGAATTATTTCGGGCAGCATGGCGAATCTATGCGGAGGAGGGCAAAAGGAATCGACAATTCTCCCATCTACTCTGAAAGTGGTGACCCAAAGTCGGTCAGCAACGAGATGACCTTCCATGACGACCAGGATGACAAAGAAGGGTTAATCAAAATATTGCATAGTCTTTCTGAAAAAGTGGGCTTCCGGTTGCGAAAAGCTGAATTAGCGGGCAGCGTGGTTCAAATCAAGATCCGTTATTCCGATTTTTCAACCTACACCCGTCAAACCAGCATGAAGGAATGCACCAACCTCGACCAGGAAATTTTCAACGAAGCCCAAAACTTATTTATTAAGCACTGGCAGTCAGGGCGTCCGGTGCGCTTGCTTGGTGTCGGCGTAACCAACCTCGATAAACCCCACCGCCAGCTTTCGTTATGGGGAAATGACGAAAGTAAAAAGGAAGACCTCACCAAAGCAGTTGATGACCTGCGCGATCGATTCGGAAAAGACATCATCAAACGAGCGGATACGCTCAAGACGAAAAAGCAATCGTAACCACACCATCAGTTCAAACCTGAATAGAAAGCCTTGTGAGCTTTCGAAGGGATAGTCATCCTGAGCTTTTGTTGCGAAGGATCTT